>NZ_JBKYMO010000412.1:0-4967 GCF_047302915.1 Massilia sp. CT11-108
ACGTTGAAACGTTCCAGCCATTTCACGACCACGCGCCTGGCGCTGACCTCCATCGCCCTGGCGACGCGCAGATACCGCTCCCACTGCCCCTGCAAAGGCGCGAGGTCGACGCCGGCCTGCCGCGCCAGCGCCTTCACGGTGGGCGAACCGGCCGTCCCGACGACGACGCACACCCGCGTGCAGGCGGACAAATCGGTCGACGTGGACGCCTCCACGCCGGCCACCGCACGCAGGTCGTGGCGCAGCAGGTCCGCGGCCAGCGTCAGGGTCCTGCTGTCGTCGTGGACGATCGCGGGCGGCTCCCCCGGCGCGGCCAGGAGGAACGGCGCGGCGCGGGCGTACGGCGCCGCGAGCACGGCGAGCAGGGCAAGAATCTGAAGGGGTAGCGGCATCGTGGACAGGGATCTGGCGCTCGGTTGAGGCGGCCGAAAGCCGGATACTAAAATATTACGATGGCAAGGCGCAAGCGTTCATGCGTCTTCTACCTATCCCGAAAATAGCGTCCGGACATGCTAAAAACGCATACGTGGACAGCGGCATCCGGCCGGTTACGACACGATTTGCTTGCATCAGCCTTACATCGACGTGACGATTTAGCAACTACATTGGTTGGACCAATTGCGGGATTTGTGAAATGGTGCAATTATCTTGTCGGACCAATTAGCAACTAAGGTCCGACCACTTTCCTCTCTCGAAGCTGGTCGGCGACGTCACGACCGCGCCCCCGGCCGGTCCACATAAAAACGGAGACTACGTTGAAACGTTCCAGCCATTTCACGACCACGCGCCTGGCGCTGACCTCCATCGCCCTGGCGGCGCTGCCCCTCGCACATCGGCCGCACGCGGGTAACCCGGGCCGAGTATGCCTTCTGACCGCCTTACGCAATCCCACTTGAGTTCAATAATAGGAGAAGAGATGAGACATTCGTTATCCGCCTGGATCGGTGCGCTGGTCCTCGCAAGCGGTGTGGCGGCATGCGGCGGGGGCGCCGCGGATCGCGATGCCGCGGCCGCTGACCGGCAGCTGGCGACGCTGGATTCGGTCGCGACCACGACGGCAACCGTCCCGACGATCCACATGCTGGGCGACTCGACGATGACGGCGTATGCGGAAGATCGCCGCCCTCAAATGGGCTGGGGCGAAGCGATGCCGCAGTTTTTCGACGCCGGGGTCAAGGTCGACAACTGGGCGCTGGGCGGGCGCAGCTCGCGCAGCTTCTACTACGAGGCTACGCGCTGGCCCGCCATCCTGCCGAAAATCGGCGCAGGCGATTACGTCATCATCCAGTTCGCCCACAACGACCAGAAATCCGGGGGGGATTACGCCCAATTCGGCACCTATGCCTTCTGCAGCGACGGGTCGAACGACGGCGAAGCCTGCGTGGGCCGTCCGGACAAGGTCGACCCGACCGTCGATATCTCGGAACACTCGTATTACCAGTTCCTGAAGAAATACGTCCAGCAGGTGCGCGCCAGGGGGGCGAATCCGATCCTGATGTCCCCGATCGTCCGCAAGTACTTCAGCGGCACGACGATTACCCCGCAAGGCCAGCACAATGTCGGCATCACGGGCGGCGAAACCGTCGCCCGGGGCGATTACGTCGCCGCGATGAAGGCGGTCGCCGCCCGGTATGCAGTCCCCTTTGTCGACATCACGGCCGAGACCAGGAAGATCGTGGAAAGCTACGGCAACGCGGCGGCGACGGCAAACCTGTACATTGCCGCGGACAGTACGCATCCGCAGGTGCTGTTTGCGAACCTGATCGCCAAGCGCGCCGTGGAAGGCTTGCGCGGGCTGGGCATACTCGCCGGCCATATGGTGCCCGTCACCTCGCTGATTGCCAGCCCGGGCACGCTCGACTGGTCGACCCGTTACGTGGGCGTGCCGGCGACGAAAACCGTCACGCTGTCCGCGTTCGACCTGATCCCGGCGCAAGGGACGATGACGATGTCCGCCCCGGCCGGTTTCGAACTCTCGCTCGATAACGCCACGTGGTCGCGCAACGTCACCGTCGACTATGCGAACGGCGCGTTTACCCAGGCGCTTTACGTCCGGTTCACCGCGAGCGAAGCGAGGATCTACGCGGGCGACGTCGGTTTCGCGATCGGCGGCGCCACCCTGCCCGCCACGATCGCCTTACGCGGAGAAGGCGTGCCGGCGGCCGGGGGAATCGCTTCGTATGCCAGCTGGTTCAAGGCTGCCTTCGCATTGGCGCCGGTGACGGACGGCCTGGTGAGCGCCGACGACGCCGTCGTGCATGGACTGGTGGCGTCGACGTCGAAGGTGATCGCGGTGGATGGGCAGGACACGACGGTGGCCCGTTATGTCGCGAACGCGCCGACGCGCGACAACAGCCAATACCTGCAGTTCGCCGTCCATGCCGGCACGGCGACCCTGTCCGTCGACACGATTTCCGCCTATCTCACCAGCAGCGGCGGATCGACGGTGGTGGCCGATATCGAGTATTCGGCGAATCCGGATTTTTCCGGCGCGACGCGGCTGAATACCAGCACATTGACGTTCGTGAAGGATACGTTCACAGCCAGGCTGAGCTATCCGGCCGTGGTGCGGGTCCCTCCGGCCGGCACCCTGTACGTCCGCATCTTTCCGTGGAATTCGGCCGGCGTCACCGGAAAAACCCTTGCCGTCTACGGCGTGACGGTGTCCGGCAGTGCGGCCAGGCCCGCCGTCGCCGATGCCACGTCCAGCTTCGCGCTGCTGCGTTCGGGACTGAGCTGGAACCGCATCACCAACAAATACAACGCGTCGATCACCCTCACCAACACCAGCGGCGCGACGCTCGCAGGGCCATTCCAGCTGGTCTTCAACAACCTCACGGGCGGGGTCACGCTCGACAACGCCACCGGCATGCGCGACGGGGCGCCTTACGTCACCATCGCCGCCACGTCGATCGCGGCCGGCGCCTCGGTGACGGTGCCGCTTTCCTACAGCAATCCGAACAAGGTTGCGATCGGCTACACGAACAGCATTTTCAACGGCAGTTTTTGAGACCAGGACCTGAACCATGTTTAATCCGAAGACTTTACTGGCACAGTGTATTTGCGGACTCGCCCTGCTTGCGCATGGCGCCGCCGACGCGGCGCCCACGTATCACGTCAGCATCGACACGAGCGGTTTTAGCGGCCAGGGGCTGATGGACTTCACCTTTCTCGCCAACGCCGGCGCGACGCCGGTCGACGCGGTGCTGACCAATTTCAGCGGCGCATACGGCGCCACGTTCGATCGCTCGCCCGCCACCACGGGCGGCTTCCCGGGCGGCATCGTCCTTGGCAATCTGAACGGCGGCAACTACCTGACCCAGTACGTGAACCTGGGCGGGTTGTTCAGCTTCGACATCAGCTTCGACGGCGCTTTCGCGGAGACCGAAAATATCGACGCATCGCAGTTCGACGCGACCCTGTACAACGACGACTTCACTGCCTATGTCGGGGCTGCCGGCAGTTTTGCCGAGTTCGTCCTGCTACCGCGGCTGAACGGTACGCCGGGCACGGTCCTGGCGTCGTCGCCGAACGGCATGGGGCGCGTCGCCGCAGCGGCCGACCTGCCCGAGCCACCCGCGCCGCTGCTGGCGCTGACGGCCCTCGCCATGCTCGGATTCGTCCGCGGCAGGCGGCGTCACTGACCGGCCGGCGCCAGGTTCCACTCGACGTCGTCGACCAGCGTCCCGGCGCTCGCCTCGATCCGGTTCGCGCCCGGCGCAAGGCGCACCTGCCAGCGCGAGATATGGCCCTCGACCGCCCGCTCGCCCAGGTCGACCCCGTTCACGCGCAGGCGCACCCGGGCCTCGTTGCTGTACACCTTGACCTCCACGTCCGCCGCGGTCCGCGTCACGGCGCGCCGCGACGTGATGTACACCATCGGCTTCTTCGACCAGTTGGCCTGGTACCAGTAATACGCATCCTTGCGCACCTTGCGGTCCATGCTGACGAGGCCCTTGTCGTTGACGCCCCGCGCGTCGCCCTCGTTGCGCCCGGCCGACGCGAAATCGAAGCCCGTCCACACATAGCTCGCCCACAGCCACGGCGCCGCCTCGATCTGGCGCCAGGCCGCCTCGTGGTACAGCGCCTGGTACTGCTCCGGGTGCCAGCGGCTGGGCGCCACGGGGCGGCGCACCGGGTCCTCCTGGTGCAGCGCGCTGCCGCCGGCGCCGTATTCGCTCAGCGACTGCGGCGTGCGCGGCCGCTTCGCATGGTTCGCCGCCAGGAACGGCGCGAGGTCCGAGAACTCCTTGTCGTACCAGCCGAAATACACATTGGACCCGACGGCATCCGTGTGCAACGCCTGCGGTCCGTCGATGGGCGCGCAGCAGTTCGCGTACGCGGTCGGCCGGCTCGCGTCCTCCGCATGCACGAGCTTCTGCATCGCGTCGAGCACGCGGCCGCTCACCTCGTCGACCTTGTAGATCTCGTTCCCGAGTCCCCACACGAACACGGACGGGTGATTGAAATTCTGGCGCACGAGCTCGCGCGCCTGCTGCGCCGCATTGGCCGCGAACGCATCGCTCGCGCCCACTTCCGACGTCAACGGCAGTTCGGTCCACACGAGGAACCCCTTGCGGTCCGAGAGCGCGTAACTGTGTTCGTTGTGCTGGTAGTGGGCAAAGCGCAGGCCCGTGACACCGAGTTCTTCCAGGATGCGGTAGTCGGCGTCGATGTCCGCATCGTCCACCGCCGTCCCCTTGCCCGGCACATACGTCAGGTGCACGTTCACGCCGTGCACGGGGTACGGCTTCCCGTTCAGCAGCAGGCCGCGGTCCGGATCCAGCTGCACGGTCCGGATGCCGACCTCGTTGTCCACACGGTCGAGCACCGCGTCCGCACGGGCCACCGTCACTTCGCTCGTGTACAGGTAAGGATCCTCGACGCCCTGCCACAGGTGCGGGCTGGCCAGCGCAGCATCCAGCTCGACCGGCACGACGGCGCGCGCGGGCAGCGCGGCGTCGTGC
>NZ_JBKYMO010000413.1:0-4959 GCF_047302915.1 Massilia sp. CT11-108
AAAACCCCCCCCCCCATTTTGGCTTTTTTTTTTTTTTCCCGGCCCCCCCAATTTCAAAAAACCTGGGGCCCCCCCCCGGCCCCCCCCGCGCGGCCCTCGGTTCATTTCGGGTGATCCCGGCAAGATCTTCATTGGGCCGGTTCGGCTCGAGGAATACCTCAAAGAGGCTTCGCAAAAGGCGCCGTTCGTCGTAGCCGAGCTGCTCGACGGCGAAGACTGGAAGCCTTTCGAAGAGCGCTATAGCGCCGTTGGGCGCGCGCCCTATTCACCACGAGCGATGTTGGGATTGATCCTGTTCGGCATCATGCATGGTCATCATTCCCTTCGTGAGCTGGAGCGTTTTTCGCGACTGGATCTGGGCTGTATGTGGGTGACGGGGGGGATTGCACCGGACCACGCGAACATCGGCCGTTTCATCGTCATGCACGAGGGGCTGCTTACGCAGGTTTTCGAATCGCTCACGCGCAGGATCTTAAAGAAAACTGGGGCGGGCAGTCATCGCCTGGCAGGAGATGGCACAGTGATCGAGGCCGCCTGCTCCCATTACAAACTGCTGCGCGAAGAAGCTTTGAAAGAACGTGCTGAATCAGCCCGGCGCAAGCTGGCTGAGTCTCCAGACGATCCTGATGCGCAGCGCAACGCTGAACTCAGCGATGAATGCCTGAAGACATACAAGGAGCGTGAGCAGGCATGCAAACGCAGCAGCAGAAGCACCACCACGTTGCGAGTGAGTCCGACCGAGCCAGAGGCACCGGTGCAGCGCCTCAAGCGTGGCAGGGGCAGCGCCGCCTCGTACAAGCCATCCATTCTCGCCAATGAAAGCCGCATCATCACGGCGATGGCGGTGGACGCGTCGAGCGAAACGAAAGTCATCGGCGCCATGCTCGACCAAAGTGGTCGCGTCGTCGGCGAGCAGCCAAAGGAGCTGCTGCTCGATGGCGGTTATTTCGACGATGGCGTGATTGCCGCGACGTTGGAGCGCGACATCAGCATGCTTTGCTCGGATGGACAGGATCCCGAAGAAATCAAAACCGGCAAGGGCGGCGTGTACGCGAAGAGCAGCTTTGAGTACGACGCGTCGACCGACACCTACCGCTGCCCAGCTGGCCAGACTCTTGGCCTGATCAAGATTTATCCCGGCACGGACAAGACACGCGAATTTCGACTGTACACGACCCGCGCATGCGAAAACTGCGCCAAGCGAGCGCAGTGCACGAAGACCAAGAGACGGGAAATCAGGCGCCATGCCGAAGACGAGCAACGCGATGCGCTGCGTGCCGTCATGCGCCAGCCCAAGGCGCGGGCTATCTTCTCCAAACGGCAAGCGATGGTGGAACCTGTGTTCGGCTATCTACGCGCGCAACAGGGACTCAATCGCTTTCGCCGCCGTGGCATGGCCGGCGTGACCCGTGAGTTTGGGTTGCATGTCCTTGCTTACAACCTGGCGCGGGCCGTAGCACTGCTGAAGTGCCTTTGCGTCGATCCATCGGCCTTCCAGCGGCTACTCTTATCTTTGAGACGCCAATTCGCCAAACGAGCGACACGAACTTTCGATTTCCTGCTGCCCGCGGAACTCGATGCAGGCATCAAGCTCCGCAGTGCAACTATTTAGTATTGCGACAGCCTCGAAAGCGGGAACCCATACTGAACTACAGAATCCCGTAAATGAAAGATGCTGCAGGCGCTTGGCGGTACAACTTCGGCGCATCGGCATGGGTTCCCGCGTGCGCGGGAACGACGGTGTCTCAGTTGCCCACAGTCCGCCGCACCGGCGCCCGTCCCAGCACCATCCCGAGGCGTAACGCGCTGTCGGTGACGATCTCGATGTCCGGCGCGTACCCGTCCTCGATCCAGCGCAGCGCGATGTGGATCACGCCGCCGACGATGCCCGCTTCCAGCAGCGGATCGGCCGGCACGCCGGGCGGCACGACGTAGCGGCCGACCTGTTCGCCGATGGCGCGCAGCGCGGCATCGAACGCCTTGTCGACGGCCCGGCTGACGCCGCGGATCTCGACCAGGAACACGCGCGCCGAACGGGGCTCGCGCTGCAGCGCCGCGAAATACGTATGCAGCATCGCACGGGCCCGCGCGACCCGGCTGCGGCCGGCCTGCTGGGCCGCTTCGGTGAGCTCGCCCAGCACGCCGTACGTGACGGCGTTGAACGAGGCGATCAACAACTCTTCGCTGTTCGCGAAGGATTCGTAAAAATAACGTTCGGTCAGCGCGGCGGCCTCGCAGACGGCCTTGACGGTCGACTGGCGGTAGCCGCGCTCGCCATACACGGCGACGGCCGCCGCGATCAGTTGCGCGCGCCGCTGCGCACGCCGTTCGTCTTGCGGGACGCCGCGATAGGGCCGGGCAGGTTGTGAAGTTTCTGGAGGCATCCTTCTATTTTCGCACAGAACGTTGCTTATCAATATGTGACAATCTACAGTGTCAGTCGTATTCCATACACAACGACACACGCCATGACAGAAGCCGCCGCGGAGCCCTTTTTCGACGTCCTCATCGTCGGCGCCGGCCTGTCCGGCATCGGCGCCGCCTGGCACCTGCAGCGGGGCTGCCCCGGCAAGGCCTGGGCCATCCTGGAAGCACGCGCCGCGCTCGGCGGCACGTGGGATCTGTTCCGCTATCCCGGCGTGCGCTCGGACTCCGACATGTATACCCTCGGTTACGCGTTTCAGCCCTGGACTGAAGGCAAGGCGATTGCGGACGGGCCATCCATCCGGCGCTATATCGCGCAGACGGCGCGCGACAACGGCATCGACCGCCACATCCGCTACGGCTACAAGGTCGTCGGCGCACAGTGGTCGAGCATTGACGCGTACTGGCGGGTGGAGGCGGAGCACGGCGGCCGGCGCGTGTGGCTGCGCACCCGTTTCCTTTACATGTGCAGCGGCTACTACAGCTACGACGAGGCATACCGCCCCCGCTTCGACGGCGAGGACGCGTTCGCCGGCCGCATCGTGCAGCCGCAGTTCTGGCCCGCCGGCCTGGATTACCGGGGCCGGAACGTGGTCGTCGTCGGCAGCGGGGCCACGGCCGTGACGCTCGTGCCCGCGATGGCGCAGGACGCCGCCCACGTGACGATGCTGCAGCGCTCCCCGACCTATGTCGTGAGTCGCCCGTCCGAATACGGTTTCGCGCAGCGCCTGCGCCGCTGGCTCCCCGCACGCGCCGCGTACGCGCTGACGCGCTGGCGCGTGATCGTCGAGAGCATGCTGCTGTACCGCGTCGCACGGTCGCAGCCGGAGCTCGCGAAACGCAAGATCGTCGAGATGGCCCGCCACCAGCTGGGCCCGGGCTACGACGTCGACACCCATTTCACGCCCGGTTACAAGCCGTGGGACCAGCGCGTCTGCGTCGTGCCCGACGGCGACCTGTTCCGCGCGATCCGCACGGGCCGTGCGAGCGTGGCGACCGACCGCATCCAGCGCTTCACTCCAGAAGGCCTGCTGCTGGAATCCGGCAGGGTGCTGCCCGCCGACGTGGTCGTGCTCGCGACGGGACTCAGGATCAAGCTGCTGGGCGGCATCGCCATCACCGTGGACGGCAAGCCGTTCCGTCCGAACGGCGCGATGTCGTACAAGGGCATGATGCTGTCCGACCTGCCGAACTGCGTGATGACGTTCGGGTACACGAACGCGTCGTGGACGCTGAAGGCCGACCTGACGGCCGCCTGGGTCGTGCGCCTGCTGCGCCACATGGACCGCGAGGGCCAGGATGTCGCCGTCGTGCACCGGGAACCGGGCGTCGAACCGGAACCGTTCCTCGGTTTCACCTCGGGCTACGTACTGCGCGCCCGCGCCGAGCTGCCGCAGCAGGGCTCGCGCAAGCCGTGGCAGGTCTACCAGAACTATGTGCAGGACATGCTGACGATCCGCTTCGGCCGTATCGCGGACGGCGTCCTGCGTTTCGGCCGCAAAGGCGCCCTGCCTTGAACCCCATCGGTGACCGGAACCTCCTCAAGAAAGCGATCGAACGATGACTCTCGTCCTGATACTACTCGCCGTCCTCGCGTTACCGGTGTTCGTGGCCTTCCTGTTCACGCTGTGGACCGCGCGCAAGGTCGAAGCCGTGCTGCCGCCGCAGGGCCGCTTCGTCGACGTGCCCGGCGCGCGCCTGCACATCCAGGAATTCGACGGCGGCGATCCGAACCTGCCCCCGCTGCTCCTCGTGCACGGCCTTGCTGGCCAGCTCGCGCACTACACGTACGGCGTGACGGACCGGCTGGCCGGGCGCTACCGCATGGTCGCCGTCGACCGCGCCGGCTCCGGCTTTTCCACGCGCGCGCCCGGCACGGCGGCCGACCTGGACACGCAGGCCGCCATGCTCGCCGCGCTGATCGAACAATTGAGACTGGAGCGTCCGCTCGTCGTGGGTCACTCGCTGGGCGGTGCGCTCGCCCTCGCGCTCGCGCTGCGCCATCCGGACCGCGTGGGCGGCCTCGCGCTGGTCGCGCCGCTGACGCACATGCAGGAGCACGTACCGCCCGTGTTCCAAGGGCTGACGATCCTGTCGCCGACGTGGCGCAATATCGTCGCATGGACCCTCGCGATTCCCGCGTCGATCAAGAACAGCCGCGTGGCCCTGGACCAGGTGTTCGGCCCGGAAGCCGTGCCGGCGGATTTCGCGACGCGCGGCGGCGGCCTGCTTGGCCTGCGTCCCAGCGCGTTCCTGGCGGCGTCCGACGACTTGCGCGCGCTCCCCGACTGCCTGCCCGCGCAGGAGACGCGCTACGGCGAACTGCAGCTTCCCGTCAGCATCCTGTACGGCAAGGACGACCGCATCCTCGACTGGCGGGCGCACGGCCAGGCGCTCGCGGACAAGGTGCGTGGAGCGCGCCTGGAACTGGTCGAGGGCGGCCACATGCTGCCGATCACGAATCCGGACGCGACGGCCGCGTTCATCGACGCGGGCCCGGGGCCAGCGCCCCGGGGCCCCACCCCCCCCCGCCCC
>NZ_JBKYMO010000414.1:0-4955 GCF_047302915.1 Massilia sp. CT11-108
ACGTGCCGGCGTCCAGGCACAGCGCGTCCGCCGGCACGTCCTGCAGCGGCGGCGCGACCCAGCCGGTGCCTTCCACGAACGTGACCTGTGCCTGCGGGAAGCGGGCGCGCAGGCCGGCCAGCACGGTGATCGGCTTCGACGGGGTGCCGCTGTAGTTGCCGACCAGCGCGTCGACGCTGTCGGCGTTCGGGCCGATCACGGCGATGCGGCGCGGCGCCGTTTTGAGCGGCAGCAGGCCGTCGTTCTTCAGCAGCACGAGGGACTGGCGCGCCGCTTCCAGGTTCAGGCGGCGGCCGGCCGGGGTGTCGTAATCCTTCGCCGTGATGCCGGCCCAAGGGCGCGGCGCATCGAGCAGGCCGAGGCGGATGCGCGCTTCCAGCAGGCGCAGCACGGCACGGTCGACGTCGGCCTCGGCCAGGAGGCCTTGCTGCACGGCGCGCACGGTCGTGGCGGGCGTCGCCGTGGGGCTGTTGCCGAATTCGCACATCACGTCGGTACCGGTCTTGATCGCGACCGCGACGGCCCGCTCCGGCGTGTCGACGTAGCGGTGCGCGCCTTCCGAGTGGATGTCGGCGATGGCGCCGCAGTCGGACACGACATGGCCCTGGAACTTCCACGCATCGCGCAGGAGATCCTTGAGCAGGGGAGCGCTGGCGCAGGCGGGCAAGCCGTTCACCGCGTTGTACGCGCACATGAGGGACAGCACGTGCCCCTCGGTGACGGCGGCGTGGAACGCGGGCAGGTACGTTTCCGTCAGGTCGCGCGGGGAAGGATGCACGTCTTCGCGGTGGCGGTCGGCCTCCGGCCCGCTGTGCACGGCGAAGTGCTTGACCGTCGCCGATACCTTGGGCGCGCCCGGGTCGGCACCCTGCAGGCCGCGGATGTAGGCCACGCCCAGGTGCGACGTCAGGTACGGGTCTTCGCCATAGGTTTCCTGGCCGCGGCCCCAGCGCGGATCGCGGAAGATGTTCACGTTCGGCGACCACACCGTGAGGCCGCGGTACATGTCGGCGCCGCCGTCGGGATGCACGGTTTCCAGGTACTTCGCGCGGAACTCGGTGCCGACGGTGTCCGCGACGCGTTCGGCGAGCGCGGCGTTCCACGTGGCGGCCAGGCCGATCGCCTGCGGGAACACGGTGGCGTTGCCGGCGCGAGCGACGCCGTGCAGGCCTTCGTTCCACCAGTTGTAGGCCGGGATGCCGAGCCGCGCGATGGCGGGTGAAGTGGATTGCAGCTGGCCGGCCTTTTCGTCCAGCGTCATGCGGGCCAGCAGGGCTTGCGCCCGCGCGGCGGGATCGGCCTGCGCGGCCAGGGCGGGCAGGGACAGCGTCAGGGCGACCGCCGCAGCAAGGGCGGTCCGGGAGAGATGTCGAGGTGTCATGGGCGTTCGTGATGGGTTGGCGCGCGGATGCTAACACTGGTGCGGCCGTGCGCCGGCGTCGTCCGGGGCGGCTGGTGAAAATTCTGCCGCCGCTGCGGAATTTCATGTCGCGCCGCGTGCACGCTCCGGGATTTCGTGGCTGGACTGAGGGTTTTCGAAATTGCCGCCGTATGGACAGTCTCACAGAATGTATCGAATCCGGGCGGGTGTGCCCGCTGCCGGTACGACATCACATCATTCTGGAGACACAAACATGCACAAGATGCGACTCATCGCCTTGGCCGGCGTCGTGGCGGGCCTCGCTGCCGGCTGCGGCGGCAGCAACGCCGACCACGGCAACGGTCAGACCGTCCTGGCGGGTACCATCGGATCGGCCAGCCCCACCATCAAGCCCGCCCGCTTCGCGAGCGTGAAATTCGGCGGCGGCGGCTACGTGCCGGGCCTGATCTTCCACCCGACCAGCCCGGACGTGCTGTATGCGCGCACCGACGTCGGCGGCGCCTACCGCTGGGATGCGGCCACCTCGTCCTGGATCGCGATCACGGACATGTTCGGCCCCGACGAGGGCTTTTACCACGGCAGCGAAACGATGGCGCTCGACCCGAACGACGACCAGCGCGTCTACATGAGCGCCGGCATGTACAACTGGGCCAGCAGCACCGCGCGCCTGTACATTTCCACCGACCGCGGCAGCCACTGGACGCACGTCGACCTGCCGTTCCCCGCGGGCGGCAACAACCAGGGCCGTGCGATCGGCGAACGGCTGATGGTCGACCCGAACGACTCGAGGATCCTGTTCTACGCCACGCGCACGGCCGGCCTGTGGAAGAGCACGGACCGCGGCCAGACCTGGAACCAGGTGACGTCGCTCTCGCCGCTGACGATGACCCAGGCGCAGATCGACACGACCTACTGGAGCAGCCCGGTCGGCATCGAACAGGTGATCTTCGACACCGATACCAAAGGTACAGGCACCGCCACGCAGACGATCTACACGGCGGTGGCGCCCGATTACGCGGGCATGGCCGGCCTGACCGCGGGCCTGTACAAGACGACCAACGGCGGCGCGTCGTGGACCAGCATTCCGGTCCCGGCCGACGTGCAGGGCTACATCATCCCGCACATGGCGCGCGCGAAGGACGGCATGATGTACGTGGCGTTCACGAAGGGCGAGGGCCCCGGCGCCGGCGGCCCGTGCCGGCTGTACAAGTTCGACGGCACCAACTGGACCCTGCTGAAAGGCTACGACGACACCCAGTGGTCCAGCTTCGGCATGGGCGGCCTGTCCGTGTCCGGCACCGGCGCCAACACCCGCATCGCGCTGGGCGTGACCAACACGTGGGGGAACTGGGTCGGCATGCCGGCCGTGCAGATGTCCGACGACGGCGGCGCGACCTGGCGCGAAATCGCCAACCTGATGCCGCGCAACCCGACCGATGGCGGTTACTCCGGCTGGGTGGACGACGTCGAGATCGACCCGAACAATCCCGACCGCGTCCTGCACGTGACCGGCGGCGGCGTGTGGGAGACCCGCAACGCGTCGGCCGCGCAGCCGACGTGGAACTTCATCGTCAGCGGCGTCGAGGAAGTCGCGACGAAGGCCCTGATGGCCCCGGCGCCGGGCGCCGGCTACTCGCTGATGCGCGCCGGCCTCGACATCGGCGTCACCGTGCAGACGGAACTCCTCAAGTCGCCCACGCGCACCTCGGGCAACTGGTTCGGCAGCGCATTCGGCATCGACGCCGCATGGTCCAACCCCAACTACATCGCCGCCATCGGCGCCGGGTCGTACGACTACCCGGACATCGTCGGCGCCTACTCCACCAACGGCGGGGTAAGCTGGAACAAGTTCGTGACCAACCACCCGGACGCGAAGGCGCACCAGTCCGAAACGGGCAGCATCGCGGTCACGAAGGCCGGCAACGCGGTCTGGGCACCGGCCGAGTCGGTACCGGCGTGGACGGCCGACAACGGCAACACGTGGACCTACACGAACCTGCCGGCGCTGCCCGGCATGAGCGTGTCGCGCGGCTATAAAGTCGTGGCCGACCGCAAGAACCCGAACAAGGTCTATGCGTACGACTCGGGCGGTGCATGGTGGGCGCAATGGGGCGGCGCGGCGCACTTCTACACGTCGACGGACGGCGGCCGCACGTTCACCGAGAGCGCGACGTTCAAGAATATTGCCGCGTTGAACCAGTTCGGACAGACCTCGATCGCCGTCAACCCGAACGCGGAAGGCGACATCTGGCTGGCGGACGGGTTCAGTATCCTGCACTCGACCGATGCGGGCGCCAACTGGACCAAGCTGAACGTGACCCAGTCGGTTCCGAACCCCAATAACTACTACGAGCCGAAGATCTATGGCGCCACGTCGATCGCCCTCGGCAAGGCCCCGGCCGGCGCCAAATACTCGTCCTCGATCTATATCGTGGGCGTGATCAACGGCCAATGGGGCTTGTATCGCTCGGATGACGGCGCCGCCAACTGGACCCGCATCAACGACGACCAGCACCAGTACGCCGGCATCAGCAACCTGGCGGCCGACCAGACCGTGCCTGGACGCGTGTACTTCGCCGGCGCCGCCCGCGGCGTCCTGTACACCTACTGATGCAACGCCGGTCCCGCGTGTCGGACACGGGACCGGCTTCTAATCGAATACCTGGAGACATCTACATGAAACTGAAAGCAATCCTGGCCGCGCTGACGCTGGGCGTCGCGGCCGCCAACGCCGGCGCGACCGTCCTGACGTTCGACAGCCTGACCGAGATGATGTACGGCGACGGCTTCCCGCTCGCCGCCAACATGCACTATGACGGCACGAACCTCGTGTACGAGGAGTCGGGCTACCGCCTGACCCTGAACGCGCCGGGGGCGGACGCCGGCGCGGCCCACGTCGGCGACGGCACGTTCGACCCGCAGACGTACAACTGGCACGACGGTTTCGAGAACGGCGCCGACACCTTCGTCACGCTGACGCGCATCGGCGGCGGCCTGTTCGACCTGCGCGGCTTCGACTACTACACGACCGGCAGCGCGCTGTCGACCGACGGCAACCTGCAGGCCTTCCTGGAGGGCGGCGGCACCTGGAGCACGGCGCTGAACGGCATCACGGAGCTGCGTTTCACGTCGGGTGCGGTCAATGCGCTCGCCAACGTCGACGTGGAAGCCGCGTCTGCGGCCGTGCCGCTGCCGGGCACCATGTCGCTGCTGCTGGGCGGCGTGGCGGCCTTCGGCCTGGCGCGCCGCCGGACCTGATCCGGGGAGCGGGATGCAAAGCGGAGGCTGTGTGCCTCCGCTTTTTTTTTATGGCGTAACCGGTTCGATCGTCACGTCGCCCGTGATACCGGACGGCTGGCCCGGCTGTGCCTGGACCAGCACGGTGAGCGTGCGCCAGCCCGCACCTTTCGGCACCGCCAGGGTCAGCGGGCCCGGTTCGTACGCCGTCTTCTCGCCCAGCCTGACGCCGTCCAGCCACACCTCGGCCTTGCCGGCGATCTCGCGCATGACGAGCCGCGCATGGCCGTCGTTGCGGTCGCTGCGCAGGCCGACCGTCCGGACCCGAACCGCGTAC
>NZ_JBKYMO010000415.1:0-4933 GCF_047302915.1 Massilia sp. CT11-108
AACCCCCCCGGTCCCCCGGCGCGGGGGGCTGCTTTTTTTTTAAACCCCCCTGCCCGGTACCTGGGCGCGGTCAAACGGGCAAATACACAACACGCCGCCGTGCACGACGCCGAACCACGCGCCCGCGCGGCGCACGCGGCGGTGCTGGTTCAGTGCGGCGACGAATTGCGGCACGATCTCGACCAGCCTGAAACGCTGGGAGATTGCTGCCGTCGTCAGTTGCTCGAGCAGGGACAGCGGCACCGCGGCCGCGAGGAACGGGCGCGCCGCGTCCCAGTCCGCGCTGATGCTCCAACCGGACACGCCGCCGCCGAACAGCGCCTGGTAGCGCAGCATGGCCGCCGCTTCGAGGTCGGCGAGGCGCGTCGCGCCTTCCGGTGGCGTCACCTGCCACAGACGCGCGAGGTCGTCGGCCAGCACCACCGTCACCGGCAGGCCGGCCACGTCATGCTCGCCCAGCAGCATGCCCAGCGCCGCGCCGAGCGACACCGGATCGGCGCCCGTCGCCGCCACCTGGCCGAGCAGGCGCGCGCGCTCGTGCGGCCAGATACTCGTGCGCACGAGCGCCAGGGCGTCGGGCGCGATGCCGATGCGCAGCGACTGGCCGAAGCTCGACTTGAAACCATTAAGCATGCAGCGTGACCCTCCGGATTTCCTCGATGGTGGTGGCCCCGCGTTTCACGAGATCCAGCGCCGCGAGGCGCAGGCTGCGCGTGCCGTTGGCGGCGGCGGCGGCCTTGATGCGGCGGATCGGCTGCTTGTCGACGATCAGTTCGCGGATCTCGTCGTTCAAGGTCAGGATCTCGGCGATCGAGCGGCGGCCTTTGTAGCCGGTGCCGCGGCAATCGCCGCACCCCAGGCCGTGCATGAACTGGTAATCGTGGACGTCGGCGCGCGTCAGGTGCGCGCACGCCAGTTCGTCGTCGGACGGCGTGTACTGGACCACGCAGCGCGGGCAGTTCATGCGGATCAGGCGCTGGGCCCAGATGCCGTTCAGCGCCGACACGAACGCGTACGGGTCGATGCCCATGTGCGTGAAGCGGCCGAACACGTCGAACACGTTGTTGGCGTGGACCGTCGTCAGCACGAGGTGGCCCGTCAGCGCCGACTGCACCGCGATCTCCGCCGTCTCGCGGTCGCGGATCTCGCCGACCATGATCTTGTCCGGATCGTGGCGCAGGATCGAGCGCAGGCCCTTCGCGAACGACAGGCCCTTCTTTTCGTTGACGGGAATCTGCAGGATGCCCGGCAGCTGGTATTCGACCGGGTCCTCGATCGTGATGATCTTTTCGCGGCCGTTGTGGATCTCGGTCAGCGCCGCGTACAAGGTGGTCGTCTTGCCGGAGCCCGTCGGCCCCGTCACGAGCAGCATGCCGTACGCCTCCTGCGCGAGCATGCGCAGCGTCGCCAGCGACGGCGCGTCGAAGCCCAGCGCTTCCAGCGTGAGCGAGCCGTACGCTTCGATCATCGCGCGCTTGTCGAGGATACGGATGACGGCATCCTCGCCGTGGATGCTGGGCATGATCGACACGCGCAGGTCGATCTCGCGCCCGGCCGATTCGACGCGAAAGCTGCCGTCCTGCGGGATGCGGCGCTCGGCGATGTCCAGCTCCGCCAGCACCTTCAAACGCGAGATGATGTGCTCCGCCAGTTCGATGCCGCCGACGGACGCCGCGTGATCGAGCACGCCGTCCACGCGGTACTTGACGGCGAGACCGCCCGCGGTGCTTTCCAGGTGGATGTCGGAGGCGCCCGCCTTCAAGGCGTCGTACAGGGTCGAGTTCACGAGCTTGACGGCGGGGCTCGCGGCTTCCGACACGGACGCGAACGACAGCACCGTCGCGCTCTTGCCGTCGCGGCGCCCCTCCCCGCTGTCGCCGACGAGCGTGTCGACGGCGCGCGCGGATTCCTCCTGCTTGCCGAGGTACGCCTGGATGTCCGATTGCAGCGCGAGGCGCAGGTGCAGCGGAGACGCCGCCGTCGCGCCGGCCTGCGCCTGCAGCCAGGTCTGCAGGTCGAGGTCGAACGGGTCCGCGATCACGCCCGTCAGGTGTTTCGCATCGTCGCGCAGCAGCACGCAGTGGCGTGCCAGCGCCTGCGCCAGCGGCAGCAGGTCGAACGCGGGCTGCTGGCCGAACATCTCCGGCGTTTCCATCGTGGCGAGGCCGAACGGCTCGGCGAGCAGGCGTACGATCTCGCGCGGCTCCAGGCCCGACAGGCCCTGCAGTTCTTCGACGAGCGAACGGCGCGATTGCCGGCTCTGGGCGCGCGCGCGCGCCAGCAATGCGGCATCCAGGATTGCTTCCGGCGCGTTCACGACATGTCTCCGGCGAGATCGAAAATAGGCATGTACAACAGCACGACGATGGCGCCGACGACGAGGCCGATCGCCGCCATCAGCAGGGGTTCGAAAGTACGGGTGAAACGGTCGATCCAGCGGCCGATCTCGCCGTCGTAGAACGCGGCCGAGCGCGTGAGCATCGTACCCATCGAGCCCGTGCGCTCGCCCACGCGCAGCATGCGCAGCGAGATCGGCGTCGTCAGGCCGTTCGCCTCGAACGCGTCGGACATCGGCCGTCCCGCCTCGATCGCGGCGCGCGCCGCTTTCAGGCCGCCGGCGATACCGGGCGATACCATGCCCTGCACGGTGTCGATCGCGTTCACGAGCGTGATGCCGCCTTCGTTCAGCATGCCCAGCGTGAGGTACAGGCGCGAGAGTTCATAGATGCGGGCGCGCTCGCCGATGCCGGGCAGCTTCGCCAGCAGGCGCGCGGCGCCGCCCTGTTTCAGCGCGCGCCGGATGGCCCACGCGGCCAGTGCGACGAATGCCGCGAAGCCGATGAAGAGCCCCGCCGCATGCCGGCCCGCGAACTGGCCCCAGTCCAGCATCAGGCGCGACATCCACGGCAGGTTGCGGCCCGCGCCCTGGTACACCTCGGCGAAGCGCGGCACCACGTACGACATCAGAAAAATGCTCACGCCGCCGCCCACGAGCAGCAGGATCGCGGGATAGATCGACGCGCTGACGACCTTGGCGCGCACGGTGTCGATGCGCTGCTGGTATTCGATATAGCGTTCGAGCGCGCGCGGCAGGTCGCTGGTCCCCTCGGCCGCGCGCACGATGCCCACGTACAGCGGCGGGAACAGCGCGGGCTGCGCGGCCATCACGGTGGACAGGCGCTTGCCTTCGCGCAGGCCGGCCAGCAGCCGTTCCAGCACGCTGCGCGTGGCGGGACTGGTTTCCTTTTCCAGCAGCGCTTCCAGGCCTTCGACGATGCCCAGGCCCGCCGTCAGCAGCGCGAGCAGCTCCTGGCTGAACAGCACGAGCGACAGCTTGCCGCCGCGCTGGCGGCGCAGCAGCGGCGCCTGCGCGGGTTCGATCGCGCTGACGAACAGCCCGCGCGCCTCGACCTGGCGGCGCGCGTCCGCCTCGTCGAGGGCGTCGACGAGCACGCTGGCGATGCGCATGTCGGGCGCAAGGGTGCGAACCGCGAACTGCATGGGAGCGACCGGCCGGAGCGTTATTGGGAGCTGATGTCGGCGTTCTCGCCTTCGCCGCCCGGCTGGCCGTCCTTGCCGAGCGAGAGTATTTCATACTCGCCCTTCGTGCCGGGCGCGCGGTACTGGTAGGCATGGCCCCACGGATCGAGCGGGACACCCTTCTTCAGGTACGGGCCGTTCCACTTGCCGGACGCCGTCGACGGCGCCGTGAGCAGCGCGGCCAGGCCCTCTTCCGTCGTCGGATAGCGGCCGACGTCGAGGCGGTACGTGTCCAGCGATTTTTCGAACGCTTCGATCTGGGCCTTGGCCACGGTGACCTCGGATTTGCCCAGTTGGGAGAAATATTTCGGGCCGACGTAAGCCGCCAGCAAACCGATGATAACGATAACTACCAAGAGTTCAAGCAGGGTAAAACCAGCCTGGCGGACCCGCGCGGCGGTGTCCTGGTTCTGCACACGATACATCCAACCGACTCCTCTATTGCTTTGGTGTAAAGCCTTGCATGAAGGCTACCATGGCCCCGTCATGGCGACAAATCATTTTCCTGCATCGATCGTCGGTCGAATTCGCAAACGGATTTCTTGTTCGCAAAATTTTAACCTTCTTCTGCTCGCCTGAACACTGTTGCGCAATTGTTCCCCCATCCTTAGGGTCAGGGACGACGGAATGCCTAGCATACCTCGTTATCTGTGTGAAATCCTTTATGTTTTTTCGTTAATGGGGGAAGGATTTGTGTCGTTTTCGCGCGAATTTTTCTTACCTTCATTTAAAGTTTCCGTGAGGATATTTCCTCATATCATCGCTTATCTTCGCTTATTTCCGCACGAAAATATTTCGAAATGATAATATTTGCACGAAATTAACAACAAAAATATTGAGCTACGGAAAAACTGCCGTTACAGTGACGCATCGATGAGTTTTGCGTTGCCTTGAATCATGAAAATCTCCGCTTTCCGTACCGCTATCGCCGTCACCCTCGCCGTCACCCTCGCCGCCTGTGGCAGTGGCGCCCAGATCGACCAGCCGGTCCAGACCGCCGCGATGACGGGCAGCGCCGCCCAGGTCGCCTCGGCCAACTCGCCCGCGCCGGATTGCGCGGCCGATGGCTGCAAGGGCCTGCGCATCATCGACGCGAACGCCGAAGCCTACCGCTACGAAGCCATGCGCCGCGCGGCGGCCGACGCACCGCAGTCCTGATCCTCCCCCAGCAGCCGTAGATCCATGCAGCGCGCCAGCGCGTGCGCCCGGTTGTTGACGCCGAGCGTGCGGTAGATCCGCTGCAAATGGTTCTTGACGGTCAGCGCGCTGATACCCAGCAGCCTCCCCATCTCGTCATTGCTCTTCCCCGCCCGCAGCCAGCCGATGATCTCGGTCTCGCGCGCGGAGAGCGCACGTGCCGGCGCCCCGTCCACGGCCGTCCGCGCCGCCGGCA
>NZ_JBKYMO010000416.1:0-4929 GCF_047302915.1 Massilia sp. CT11-108
GGCGCTGATGCTGGTTGCCATGCTGGCGATGATGGCGTGGCGGGGGCGTGAAGCGCGCAGGTTCTGAGCGGTCCTGACGTCCTGCAGTCTTAATCGGACCCCAAAGGCCGTTGTCCGGCTTTTGGGGTTTTTTCATTCATCCAGCCGGCATGAGCATCGCCAGCGCGGCAAAAAATATGTTCGCGCCTGCTGAAATTAGGCCTACAATTGTACGGTATCGATAACGTACAATCCCGCCCTGTGCAAGTGGCGACTTGATCGTGACCCGAACGAGTCGGGAACCGCATTGTTTCAGGCACACGTACGGTGAGACTGCGCCGAACGTTCTTCGATACGGCACTCGTTTATAAGAACTTCATATATAAAAAACCAATGCGGCCCGGTTCGGCTACGCAAGCGGGTGCTGCCGCGCCCTGCATTTCCGGTCCGTCTCCGGTCAACAATGTTATCGGTAACCTAAACACGAAGAGATTAAAAAATGGAGGGACAGACATGAGAACAATCAAATTGAACCATGCGTTAAGACGCGCCGTCTGCATGGCATTTTCAGTCGGTATCGCGACGACGCTGGTGCCCTTCCCGGGCCAGCTCGCGATGGCCGCGGATCCGATCGACACGATGGTGACCAGCTACCAGCCGGTCCTCACCGAAACGATCGATGCAAGCGGATTCAAGCATCCCGGCGTCGGCTTCACGAAGGCGCAGCTGGAAAACATGCGGGCCCAGGTTCTGGCGAAGAAAGAGCCCTGGTATACACATTTCAACATGATGCTCCAGTCGGCCAGCGCCAAGCGCACGCCCAACATCGCGAACGTCAATGCCTCGGACCAGACCAAGCCGCGCATTCTCGGAATTGAATCGCAGGGTGCCGAGGGCATTTTCAAGTCGGACGCCTTGACCGCCTACACCCAGGCGATCCTTTACTACGTGACCGGCGATCCGGTCTACCGGGCCAACGTCATGCGCATCATGCGCCTGTACGAGCAAATGGATCCGGCCAAGTACGCGTATTACACCGATGCGCACATCCATACCGGAATCCCGATGCAGCGGATGGTCGGCGCGGCCGAAATTATGCGTTATTCCAGCACCCAGGACCCGACGCTCGCGTGGACGGATGACGACACACAGAAGATCGCGGCCAACCTCTTCGTGCCGACAATCCTGACCGACGACAATTGCAACTGCCGTTTCATGAACCAGCATCTGTACACGACCATCGCGAAGATGTCCGGTGCGATCTTCATGGGCGATCGCGATTCGTACAATCAGACGGTCGAGTGGTTCACCGTCAACAAGGATGCGCCCGATCCTGCATGGACCGGCTCCATCGAGAGGCTGTTCCGCCTGGTGACGAAGAATGACGCCACAGGCGAAGCGATACCGCCCCAGATCCAGCACGTGGAAATGGGCCGCGATCAGGCCCACGGCGCCGGCGACCTCACCAACTCGGAAATCCTGGCGCGCATGATCATGTCGCAAGGTACCAAGGTCGATCCGGTGACAGGTACGCCTTCGACCGAGTCGAACGCCGTCGGCCCCTATGAATTCCTCGATGATCGTCTGCTGGCTGTTCATGACCTGTTCAGCAAATGGAATATCGGTTACGACATCCCGTGGGTTCCAGTCGCCATGAGTGTCAACCCCGATGGCAGCGTCCGGGCGATGTATCCGACCGTGTCGTCATCGGGCCGGGGCCGGCTGACGCAGAACACCTGGGAAGCGCTTTATTACTACAAGTATGTCCGCGGCCTGAACCTCGAACAGATCGCCCCTAGTTACACGACGGCCTACGCCAAGCGCAGGGCCTACAACTGGGATGGCGCCGATGGTGGCGGCGACTTCTGGATTGGCATCCCCAAGGCAGCCGAGGCGGAGGGCAGCAAATACCTGGGCATTTCCGTCATCGATCCGTATCGCGAAGTGGAAGACCGCTACTCCCCGCTCACCGGTTCTTCGGTGACGCAGACCGAAGGCTCGACCAGCTTCGTGCGCAGCACGGCCACGCCGGAAGGCACGCGCTATGCCGTGTACAGTTATTACGGCGGCACCGTCACGTCGATCGGCTTCCGCTTCCGGACCAATGGCCCGGCCACCATGACCCTGGACACCTATGCCAACCCGATCGCGTTGCCGAACACCCGGGGCGAGTGGCGCTACCTGGTGGTACCCATCAACCTTGGCGATTTCCTCCAGGTTACCTTGACCGGCAACGGCACCACGGTCGACATCGATCACATCAATGCCCAGTCGAGCACTATGCTGAGCCCGCCGGTGTTCAAGTCCGGCAATGCCGACACGACCTTGTACACGTATGCCGGCGCAACCGTCCCGACGACGATCGACCTTTCGGCCACCGATCCGGCTGCGGGCGACGTCGTGACCTACAACATCGACAACCTGCCGCCAGGCGCGTCGTTCGACACCAGCACGGGCGCATTCTCCTGGTTGCCGACGCAGGCCGGTACGTACGCGTTAGTGGTCGAGGCTTCGGACGGGACGACGGTGACCACCAAGCGGCTGACGGTCGTCGTGGGTGCGGACCGGCAGGCGACCGTCGGGGTCGTGGCCGCGCAATTCAAACCGGACACGCTGTACGTGACGTCGACCAGGGATGCCTACCAGGCTGCCTATGCGGACATGCAGGCCGCGGTCGGGTCCGGCAACGACACCACCTACTTCCAGAAACTGGCGACTTTGCGTAACGCGGTCGCCGGACTCCAGGAACTGACCCCGCTGCTGAAGGACGGCAGCATGAACTACACCAATCTGTTCTTCAATTCGAACCTGGTGACGAACTTCGGTGACTGGGCCGCTACCGGGGTCGACGACGATCCCATCACCTTCATCCCGTACTTCATCGCCAGGGAGAACAATCTCACGTTCACGCTGGACTTCGGTCCCAGCTTCAAGGTGGCGGCGAGCGCGTTCCAGTTCGAGCCGCGCACCAGCTTCCCGGAACGCGCCAGTGGCGTCGCGGCCTTTGGCTCCAACGACAACGAGCACTGGACGCGACTCACACCCGACGCAACGATTCAGAGCGAGGCGCGCCAGACCCTGGACGTGCAGGAGGACCTGCGCGGCCAGCGCTATCGCTTCTTCAAGCTTTCCACCGTCAACCTGAACACGTGGTACAACATCATCGAGCTCGGCGAGTTCAGGCTCTTCGGTACCCGCTATGAAACGGTTAACAAGCTGAACAGCGTTTCGTTGACGTCGGACCAGGCTGTAAAGAACCGCGTTGTGTCCGGCAACACGATCAAGCTTTCCTTCCAGTCCTCCGAACCGGTCAACAATGTGACCGCAACGATCCAGGGCGAGCCGGCAACCATCACGACCACGGACAACCTGAACTGGACCGCGACACTGGTCGTCAAGCCCACCACGGCGACCGGACCGGTGAAGTTTTTGGCCAACTACAAGACTGGCGCCGGTGTGGACGCGGAACCCGTGATGTTCTCGACCGATTCCACGAACCTGTTCATCGCGGACCAGAAAGATTACATCGGTAACGTGATCGATATCGCAACCCTGACGGACTCCAACGGCCGCAATGCGACCGATGTGATCTCGAACGCCAACCGCCTGTTCGACAGCAACCTGGCCTCGGCGACGGACCTGCGCCTGAACGGCAGCGGGAGCAATGGCTGGCTCGAGTTCGACTTCCGGGGCGGCGGAACCGTGGCGCTGTCCAGAGCCGATGTCATCGCTCTTCAGGACAGCAAGTTCACCGGCCGTACGACCGGCACCATCTTCCAGGGTTCGAACGACAATGCGACCTGGACGACGATCTCGACGGCCGCGGCGAACACGTCGGATTGGCAGAGCCTGAAGATCACCGATCCGACGCCGTACCGCTACATTCGCATGACCAACCCCAACAATGGGTATGGGAACGTGGCCGAGCTGCGCCTGTATGGCACCGTGGAGTCCACCAACCGCATCGCATCCGCGTCGCTCACCTCGGTCCAGGCGCTGCGCAACAGGGTTGTGCCCGGAAGTACCGCGAAACTGAACTTCACGGCCAAGGAAGCGATCAGTAATGTGGCGGTCACCATCGCCGGCCTGCCCGCTACAGTCGCGACGACGGACAACATCAACTACACGGCCACCGCGACCCTGCCCCAGGGGACGCAGCCGGGTACGGTGAAGTTCGCCATCAATTACCTCACGCAAGCCGGCAAGACGGGCTACGAGGTCACGGAAACGACTGACAAGACCTCGCTGACCCTGGTCGACGAGAGCGACCTCATCCCGAACGTTCCGACCATCGCAACGCTGATCGATTCGACCACGAACCGCAACGCCGCCACGACGCTGACGATCGTGAAGACCCTGTTCGACGCGAACCTGGGCACCGGTTCGGACTTCCGTAACGGCTCGGGCGGCTCCGGCACGGGTGCCTGGGTGGTCTTCGACTTCAAGGAAGGCAACCAGGTCAGCCTGACCAGCACCGAAGTCATCGGCAGCCAGGACAAGTACTACACGCGCGTCAACGGCCTCGTGTTCCAGGGCTCGAACGACAACACCGCGTGGACCACGCTGACCCCGGCGGCGCAGTCGACGGCGGAATGGCAGACGCTGCCGGTCACGAGCCTGGTGCCTTACCGCTACATCCGTGTGTACAACCCGAACGCGTGGTTCGGCACCATCAGGGAAGTTCGCCTGCACGGCTCGCTGCATGGCGCGGACGTGACCGCACCGGTGACGACGGCCACCGCGCCGCAAGGCACGGCGACCACGGACGCGACGGTCACCTTCGCGGCCACGGACAACCAGGGCGGCTCGGGTGTCGCAGCGACGTATTACACGGTCGACGGCGGCGCGCAGCAGACGGGCAACTCCGTCACGCTGACCACGAGCGGCACGCACACGGTGAGCTACTGGAGCAAGGACTGGGCGGGCAACACCGAACAGGCGCACGCGGTG
>NZ_JBKYMO010000417.1:0-4923 GCF_047302915.1 Massilia sp. CT11-108
TTGTTTAAAACAGACAGCCGCAGCCCGAGCCTGCGGCACCGGCGGCGCCGCAGCGGGCCAAGGGCTATCACGAGACGGAACACATCCGGCGCTACTACCGCACCGCGGCTTACTGGTAGAAGGAGACCACGACCATGACCCTGGTGAAGACATCACGCGACAGCGGACTGAAACGGCGCCGCTTCCTCGTCGGCGCGGGCGTGACGGCCGGCGCGGGCGCCCTCGCGCGCCACCTGCCGCTGAACGTGATCCAGCCCGCGACCGCGGCGGACCCCGTGCCGGCCAGGCCGAACACGGAGGTCAAGCACACCGTGTGCAGCCACTGCTCGGTGGGCTGCTCGGTGGAGGCGGTCGTCAGCAACGGCGTGTGGATCCGCCAGGAGGCCGCGTTCGACTCGCCGATCAACATGGGGGCGCACTGCGCGAAAGGCGCGTCGGTGCGCGAGCACGGGTTCGGCGAACACCGCCTGCGCTATCCGATGAAGCTCGTGAACGGCAAGTACGAGCGCATCACGTGGGACCAGGCCGTGGGCGAGATCGGCGACCGGCTGCTGAAACTGCGCGAGCAGTCCGGGCCGGATGCGCTGATGGTGATCGGCAGCTCGAAGCACAGCAACGAGCAGTCCTACCTGCTGCGCAAATGGGTGTCGATGTGGGGTTCCAATAACTGCGACCACCAGGCCCGCATCTGCCACTCGACGACGGTGGCGGGCGTCGCCCAGACCTACGGGTATGGCGCGATGACGAACTCGTTCAACGATCTCCACTACAGCAAGGCCGTGCTGTTCATCGGCTCGAACCCGGCGGAGGCGCATCCGATCTCGATGCTGCACTTCCTGCATGCGAAGGAACTGGGCGCGAAGATGATCGTCGTCGACCCGCGCTTCACCCGCACGGCGCGCTTCGCCCACCACTACGTGCGCATCCGTCCCGGCACGGACATCGCATTCGTGTGGGGCATGCTGTGGCACATCTTCAACAACGGCTGGGAAGACAAGGCGTACATCGCCGCGCGCACGTACGGCATGGACGACGTGCGCAAGGAAGTCGCGAAGTGGACGCCCGATAAGGTCAGCGACGTGACGGGCGTGCCGGAAGCGTCCGTGCGCATGGCGGCCGAAATGCTGGCGACGAACAAGCCATCGTCCGTCGTGTGGTGCATGGGCATCACGCAGCACCACGTGGGCACGGCGAACGTGCGCGCGCTGTCGATCCTGCAGCTCGCGCTGGGGAACATCGGCGTGCAGGGCGGCGGCGCCAACATCTACCGCGGCCACGACAACGTGCAGGGCGCGACGGACGTCGGTCCGAACGGCGAGTCGCTGCCCGGCTACTACGGCATCGCGGAAGGCGCGTGGAAGCACTTCGCGACCGTGTGGGGCGTCGATTACGACTGGGTCAAGTCGCGCTTCGGCTCGAAGGAGCTGATGGAAAAGCCGGGCATCACGGTGTCGCGCTGGTTCGACGCGGTCCTGGAAGACAACCAGTACGTCGACCAGCCGACGAATCTCCGCGCCGTGTTCTACTGGGGCCACGCGCCGAACAGCCAGACGCGCCTGCCGGACATGAAGGCGGCGATGCAGAAGCTCGACTTCATGGTCGTCATCGATCCTTATCCCAGCATGACGGCGGCGATGCACGGCAGGAGCGACGGCGTCTACCTGCTGCCGGCCGCGTCGCAGTTCGAGACGCAGGGTTCCGTCACGGCGTCGAACCGCTCGATCCAGTGGCGCGAGCGCGTGATCCAGCCGCTGTTCGAATGCAAGACGGACCACGAGATCATGTACCTGTTCGCGAAGAAGCTCGGCTTCGGCGAACAGCTCGTCAAGAACATCAAGGTCGTCAACAACGAACCGGTCATCGAGGACATCCTCCGCGAGATCAACCGCTCCTGCTGGACGATCGGCTACACGGGCTGCTCGCCCGAGCGACTGAAACTGCACATGGAGCACAAGCGCGATTTCAATCCGACGACGATGCGTGCGGAATCCGGTCCGTGCAAGGGCGACTATTACGGCCTGCCGTGGCCGTGCTGGGGCACGCCGGAGATGAAGCACCCGGGCACGCCGATCCTGTACGACCTGCACAAGCCGGTGGCGGAGGGCGGCCTGCCGTTCCGCGCAAACTGGGGCGTGGAGCACAACGGCGAGCCCCTGCTGGCGGCCGACGGCTCGTTCACGAAGGACAGCGAGATCGACACCGGCTATCCGGAATTCGACCACGTGTTCCTGAAAAAGCTGGGCTGGTGGGCCGAGCTGACGCCGGAGGAGCAGGTGCAGGCCGAGGGCAAGAACTGGAAGACGGACCTGTCGGGCGGGATCATCCGCGTCGCCATCGCCCACGGCTGCGCGCCGTACGGCAACGCGCGCGCCCGCTGCAACGTGTGGAACTTCCCGGACCCCGTGCCGACGCACCGCGAACCGCTCGTCACGCCGCGGCGCGACCTGGTGGCCAAATACCCGACTTACGACGACAAGGCCGCGTTCTGGCGCCTGCCGACGCTCTATAAATCCGTGCAGGCGGTCGACTTCTCGAAGGAGTACCCGCTGATCATGACGTCGGGCCGCCTCGTCGAATACGAGGGCGGCGGCGAGGAGACCCGGTCGAATCCGTGGCTCGCCGAACTCCAGCAGAACATGTTCTGCGAAGTAAATCCGGAAGACGCGGCGCAGATCGGCGTGAAGCTGGGCGAATTCATGTGGGTCGAGACGCCGACCGGCGCGCGCCTGAAGCTGATGGCGATGGTGACGCCGCGCGTGCCCGTGGGCCTCGTGTGGATGCCGTTCCACTTCGGCGGCTGGTGGATGGGCGAGGACCTGGAAAAGCATTATCCGGACGGCGGCGCGCCCGCGGTGCGCGGCGAGGCAGTCAATACCGGGTGGACGTACGGGTACGACGCCGTGACGATGATGCAGGAAACGAAGGTGTCGCTGTGCCGGCTGGTGCGCGCGTAAGGAGACTGAGATGGCACGAATGAAGTTCATCTGCGACACGGAGCGCTGCATCGACTGCAACGGCTGCGTGACCGCCTGCAAGAACGAGAACGAGACCCCGTGGGGCGTGAACCGCCGCCGCGTCGTCACCATCAACGACGGCGTGCCGGGCGAGCGCTCGATCTCCGTCGCGTGCATGCATTGCAGCGACGCGCCGTGCCTGGCCGTCTGCCCCGTCAACTGCATCTATCACACGGAAGACGGCATCGTCCTGCACGACAAGGACCAGTGCATCGGCTGCGGCTACTGCTATTACGCGTGCCCGTTCGGCGCGCCGCAGTTCCCGTCAACTGGCCTGTTCAACCACCGCGGCAAGATGGACAAATGCACGTTCTGCTCCGGCGGTCCGGAGCCCGACACGTCCGAGGCCGAGTTCAGGAAGTATGGCCGCAACCGCATCGCCGAAGGCAAGCTGCCCGCGTGCGCGGAGATGTGCGGCACGAAGGCGCTGATCGGCGGCGACGCGACCGTCATCGCCGACATCTACCGCCAGCGCGTGGAGACGCGCGGCTACGGTCCGGAGCTGTGGGGCTGGAAGATCGCGTACGGCAAGCCGAAACGCGGCGGCGACATCAAGGCGACGGGCGAAGGCCCGCGCGAGAACCAGAATCTCAAGGACTCGCAGAACGACGAGGGGAGGCTGCCGACATGAAGCGCATCCTCATCCTCTGCCTGCCGCTGGCGCTGCTCGCGGGCTGCCTCGAAGTCGACCAGCATCCGAACTGGGTGCACGGCATGGTCGCCGGGAAGAAGGACGACCGGCCGTTCTTGCGCCACTTCCACAACGACAAGCTGTCGTGGTGGGGCACGATCAGCAACCGCAACATGAACCAGAACGAATACAACCGGGCCAACCCGTAACAGGAGCCGACCATGTCATTCACGCTACGATCGATATTGTCATTGCTCCTGTCGCTGTGGCTCGTCGGCATCGCGCACGCCGGCGTCCCGAACAACCGCGCCGAGCCTGCGTATGCCGAGGAACAGACGATCCTGCAGGCCGAGAAGGATTCGCGCACGCCCGAGCCGGGACTGGGCTCGTCGGCCTCCGGCCGCGTGCACATCGACCGTCACTACCTGGGCCAGTACGGCAGCACGGAAGGCACCGTCATCGTGCAGCGCGGCGGCAACCAGTGGCGCATCTGGCGCAACGGGCCGATCGCGACGGCGATGGGCACGATCCTCGTCGTCGTGCTCGTCGCGATTTTCTTCTTCTACCGCGCCATCGGTCCCGCGCGCACCGAAGAACCGGACACGGGCCGGCGCATCCGCCGCTTCACGGGCTGGGAGCGCGGCGTGCACTGGGCGACCGCGATCAGCTTCATCATCCTCGCGGTGACGGGCCTCGTCATCATGTTCGGCAAGAAGCTCCTGATCCCGCTCGTCGGCCACGACGTGTTCGCGGCGCTGGCCTACATCTTCAAGTACCTGCACAACTTCGTGGGTCCGCTGTTCATCGTGTGCTCCGTGCTGATGTTCTTCACCTTCCTGCGCCGGAACTTCTTCCGCCGCATCGACTGGCAGTGGGTCAAGCAGGGTGGCGGCCTCGTGTCGCACAAGCACGTGCGGGCCGGGTTCTTCAACGCGGGTGAAAAATCCTGGTTCTGGCTGGGGGTGACCCTGCTGGGCCTCGTGATGTCGATCAGCGGCCTGGTCCTGGACTTCGTGACCTTCGGACAAACGCGCTACATCATGCAGGTCGCGAACTACCTGCACATCGCCGGCGCCACGTTCTACATCGCGGCCGCGATGGGCCATATCTACATCGGCACGTGGGGCACGCCGGGCGCCTACGAAGCGATGCGCCACGGGACCGTGGACGAATCGTGGGCCAAGGCGCACCACGCCGTGTGGTACGACGAAGTGAAGGCGGGCGTGGAACCGGGCACGTTCGACGACCGCGTGCCGCCGGACCAGCGGCCGCCTTCAC
>NZ_JBKYMO010000418.1:0-4904 GCF_047302915.1 Massilia sp. CT11-108
GCCCAGGACGCCCTGGCGCTGCTGGCGCGCGACCGCTATCACGCGGCCGTCGTCGACTACAGCCTGCCCGACCTGGACGGCCTCACGCTCGCCCGCCGCATCGTGGAAAGCCATCCGGGCGTGGCGATCGTGTTCGCGTCCGGCTACGGTAGCCTGGTCGCGGGCGCAGCGGACGTCACGGCGCGGGTGCTGACGAAACCGTTCACGGACCTGCAGCTGAAGCAGGCGTTGCTGGCCGCCGTGGCCGAGCGGCGTGACGCGTCACGCCGCGCCTGAGAGGTCGTCTCAAACGCGAATATCGCCGAAAAATCCCAGTTGCAGGCTCGACGCGATGCGCTGGGCCACCTCCATCGCCTCGGTCGCGCCGTCGATGCCGAACACGTCGATGGCCGTCAGCCGGAACAGTGTGAGCCAGCGGACGAAGTGTTCCGTCTCGATACCCGAGAGGGCCATGTGCTTGCCGAAGACATTCCCCTGGAATTCGCCCGTGCCGAGCAGGACCTTGGTCCAGAACGCGTACATGCGCGGCATGTGCTCGTGCCACCGTCCGGCGAGTTTCGCTTCGAACACGGGGGACAGCACGGCATCGTCGCGCACGCGCGCGTAAAACGTGTCGACCAGGCGGATGATCGACGATTCGGTGATGGTGGGGGAAGGCATGGCTCGCTCGGGAACAACGTGATGCCCGACATTCTAGCAAAGGTGCATTAGAAATGCACCTTTACCGCCCGCGGCCATGCCCGCCACCAGACCTACTTGCTGGCCGTCTTCACGTCGGCCTCGGGCAGCAGGACGACCTGGACATAGTTGTCCTTGTCGAAGTAGCGCTGCGCGGCCGTACGCACGTCCGCCACCGTCAGTGCGTCGACCTCGTCCATGACCGTCAGCAGGTGCGACAGCGGCGTGCCGTCGAGCAGGGACACTTTCACGCTCTGCAGCCAGTACCCGTTCTCGTGCTGCGAACGCTCGTGGACCACGCGCCAGTTGGCCTTGACCTTGTCGAGCTCCGCCTGCGTCGGGCCGTTGGCCTTGACGCTGTCGATCTCCGCGAACAGGGCGGCGACGAGCTGGTCGACCTTTTCGGGGCCGGTCGGCAGCTGCGTGCTGATTTCGTAGTGCTGGTACGGGATGCGCTGCACCGCGCCGGCCATCTGGCCCGAATAGATCAGGCCGAGCTTCTCGCGCAACACCGCGTTCACACGCAAATTCATCACCTCGATGAGCGCATTCATGCGCAGCGCCTCGGCCGGCGACCAGGCCGCCGGACCGGAAAACGTCAGCGACACGACGCTCTTGGGCTCCGTGCCCGCGTGGACTTCCTTCTTGACGACACCTTGCGCGATGCGCAGGCCGACGTCGCGGTAGGCGAGCGGCAGGTCGGGCGTCGGCAACGTGCCGAGGTAGGCGGTCACGAGCGGCTTGATGGTTGCCGGATCGAAGTCGCCGACGACGACGAACGTCAGGCCCTTCGCGCTGGCGAAGCGCTGCCGGTACACGGCGAGACTGCGGTCGAGGTCGATCTTGCCGAGGTCTTCCTGCGTGGGCATGCGCCCTTCGTACGGATGGCGGCCATAGAGCGTGTCGGCGACCGCTTCGGCGAAGCGCTGTTCGGGGGCGGCCGCGCGGTTGCGCACCATGTCGCCGAGCGCGCCCATGTACGCCTTGTACAGGGATTCGTCGCGCCGCACGCCGTCGAAACGCAACCACAGCATCTGGAACATCGTCTCCAGGTCTTCGGCACCGCTGGCCGACTGGCCGCCGATCTCGTCCGTGTAGTCGGACATCCCGAGCGTCACCGCCGCGCGCCGGCCCGCGAGCATCTTCATCAGGTCCGTGGGCGCGAAGTCCTTGATGCCCATCGACATGGCCAGCCCCGTGGCGGCGCGCGCGTTCGGCAGGTCCTTCTCGTCGACCAGCGTCTGGCCGCCGTAGCGCACCGCGCCCAGCAGCACCTCGTCCTTGCGGAAGGCGGTCGGCTTGAGGACGACCTGCACCCCGTTCGACAAGGTCAGCCGGGTCAGGCCGAGCGTCTCGTCGCGCGTTTCGGTCACGATGCGGCCGGGCGTGGCGGGACGGTCCATCAGGCGTTGCGCGACCTTCTTCTCGGCGCGGTCGGTGACCGTGGCCTGCGCGGCGGCCGTGTCGGCGGCCAGCAATTGATCCGTCGTGGGCGCGGGGCCGGCCTTCGTATTGCCGGCGAACACGACGAGCTTGCCGGCATCCGCCGGGAACGCCTTGCGGGCGGCCGCATTGAGATCGGCCACCGTGATCCCCGGCAGCAATTCCTGCACGAGATGGAACTCGGCCTCGATGCCCGGGATGCTCTCGCCGGCGAGGAAATTGCGCTGGTATTCGGCAACGTACCGCCCGGAATCCGTCGTGTCCCGTTGCTTGACCGCGCTTTCCATCCCATTCAGGACGACTTTGCGGACACGCGCCAGCTCCGCTTCGCTGAATCCGAACTGGCGGACCCGGTGCATTTCCTGCTCGACGGCCGCGACGGCCGGGACCACGCCGCCCGCTCCCACCGCGGCGCTGATGGAGAACGCCTTGTGGCGCGCGGTCACCGGGACGGTGCGGCCGCCCGCGCCGAGGAAGGGCGGATTCGCCTGCTGCGTCAGCTCGCCCAGCCGCAGGCTCAGCAGGATGGCCGCGAGGTTGTCCACGACCTTGGCGCGGTAGCTCCCGTACGTCCCGAGGTCCGGCTCGAGCCGGACGGGGTAGTTGAGCTCGACGGCACTGCGGGGCATTTCCTCGTCGGCGAACACGAACGCTTCCGTCCCCGTTCGTGCGGGAATGTCGGTGTACGTCCGGGGGCGCGGCTGCGGCGGATTGGTCAGCCCGGCGAAGTGCGCCTTGACCAGGCGCTCGGCCTCGGCCGGCTCGATGTCGCCGACGACGATCACGGCCATCAGGTCCGGCCGGTACCAGTCGCGGTAGAAGCGGCGCAGCGCCTCCGGCCGCGCGGTGCGGATCACGTCTTCCTTGCCGATCGGCTCGCGCAGCGCATAGCGCGAGCCGTTGTACAGCTTCGGCGCGAGCGCCTTGCGCAGGCGCTCCTGCGCGCCCTTGTGCAGGCGCGCTTCCTCGAGCACGATCGCGCGCTCCTTGTCGATGTCGTCCGCAGCCAGCGTGACGCCGTGCGCCCAGTCTTCCAGCACCGTGAAGGCCGTCTCCACGTTCTCCTTGCGGTCGGTCGGCACGGGCAGCATGTAGACCGTCTCGTCCAGGCCCGTGTAGGCGTTCAGGTCGGCGCCGAATTTCACGCCGATCGATTGCAGGTACGAGACCAGTTCCTGTTTCTTGAAGTGCGTGGAACCGTTGAAGGCGAGGTGTTCGACCATGTGGGCGAGACCCTGCTGGTCATCGTCCTCGAGCACGGAGCCGGCCTTCACCACGAGCCGCAGCTCGACCCGGTGCTCGGGCTTGCCGTTCTTCTGGATGTAATAGGTCAGGCCGTTCGCCAGCGTGCCGACCTTGACCTGCGGCCCGACGGGAACGCGGGCATTGAGGTCGACGGCGGCTGTGGCGGGCAGCAGTGTGGCCAGGGCAGCGGCGAGCACCGTGGCGCGAAACAGGAAGGGCATCCGGACATCCTTTGCGATCGTTATCAAAAACAGCGAGCTTAGCAAAGGAACATGCCCCATAAATACACGCATTGTCACGTGGACACGGTATTTGCCTGGACGAACCCAATAGACCGCACCGGCACGCCGAATGTCTTGCGGGAACGGACCCGATCCGGTTAAGGTAGGGACCGTCTCAATCCGACGCCATGCGGCGGATTGTTGTGTTAGCCTTTCTCGGCGGCAATCTCACTGAAAGGAGCGGCGTGGAATCCCAAGTCAAATCTTCCGTGCTGGACGCGATCGGCAACACGCCCGTCGTCAGGCTGGGCCGCCTGTTCCCCGGCTGCGACGTGGTTGCGAAGCTGGAATACATGAATCCGGGCGGCAGCATCAAGGACCGCATGGTCCGCCATATGCTCAAGAGCCTGCCGGCGGGGACGGACCGCGTCGTCGAGAGCTCGTCCGGCAACACGGGCGCCGCGCTCGCGATGGCCAGTGCCGTGCTGGGCCTGCAATGCGACGTGACCGTGCCGCAGACCACGAGCATCGAAAAGATCAAGCGTATCCGCGCCTACGGGGCCGAGGTGCACCTGTGCGCGCTGGACGACGGCCTCGACCCCGCGGCCGGTTACCAGGCCGTGGCCGAGCGCCTCGCGCAGGGCGACAACGTCCACCTCCTCGACCAGTACCGCTCCGCGCTGAACCGCGAAGCCCATTACCGCGACACGGGGCCGGAACTGTGGCGCCAGCTCGCGGGCGAGATCGACGTGTTCGTGTGCGGCATCGGCTCGGGCGGGACGATCTCCGGCATCGGCCGCTACCTGAAGGAACAGAAGCGGGACCTCGTCGTGCTCGGCGTGGAGCCCCGCAACTCGGCGTACCGCAAGCTCGTCACGGACACGCCCACCGACGGGGAGTTCGCCAGCGTCGTGGAAGGCGTGGGCAAACACCAGCCGTCCGGCAGCTTCGACCCCGCGATCGTCGACGACGTCGTGCAGGTGGCCGACGACGACGCGCTCGACTGGTGCCGCCGGCTGGCGGCGGAAGAGGGCATCCTGGCGGGCGGGTCCAGCGGCTGCGTCGCGGCCGGCATCGCGCACCTGCTACCGCGCCTCGCCGGCAAGCGTGTGGCGACCGTGTTCCCGGACTCCGGCGTGTACTATCTATCCAAGTACTTCTGATAACGGATCCGGACCGTGTCCGACCTCATCGCCCTGCTCGGTGCCCGCATTCCGGCCAACCTGGCGCCGTTCATGCTGGCCAGCGTCACGGCACCCGCCGTGCGCGGGGTGCCGCACGGCCCGGACGTCCTCGCGCGCCGGATCGTACAACAGC
>NZ_JBKYMO010000419.1:0-4887 GCF_047302915.1 Massilia sp. CT11-108
GTGGCCGCACCGCACTGGCTGCCGGGCTGGCCGCGGCGCTCGCCTTCGTCCTCGTCCAGGCGGCGGCCATGCACACGGCCCGGGACACGGTCGCTGCCGCCATCGCCCGCCTCGATCCGGGCGAGCGCCTGCTCGATACGGCCCTGTCCGCCTATCCCGCCAATCCGCTGTGCTGGTCGTTCGTGACGGTGGCCACCGATGCCGCGCACGGCAGCTATCACCTGCGCCGCGGCCAGCTCAGCGTCGCACCGGGCATCACGCCGGTCGCGTCCTGCCCGGCCGGGATCGCGGGCCGTGCCGCCGGCGCCGATGCGCAACTGGCCTGGCAAGGGGACGCTCGTGACAGCCTTGCGCGACTTCACGACCTGCAACAGAACAATTGCCACTTCAACGCCTGGATGCGGTTCGCCCGCGCGCCGGCCATCGACGGCACGACGGCGACGGATGCGCGCTGGAGCCCGCTGGGCAGCGCCAATTTCTCGACGCTGGCCTATGCCCACCTCGCAGATACGCCCTGCCCCCGTCCCATGCCGGACTGGGGCTATCCGCGCGCGGACCTGTTGCGGCAGCCTTGAACACAGCGGGGGCACAAGAATGTGCCATAACGTGACACATCGTCGCGCTCGCTGGCGGCCAACATGTGGCCCGGATATTGCTCGAGGATCAACCACCTTCACAACCAGGGAGATCCGATGCGAACGTTACTTATCTCGACCGTATGCTGCGCCACCCTTTACGGCACGGCGGCGCATGCCCGGCCGCCAGGCGATGGCGCAACCGACATCAAGTCCGCCGAAAGCGAACTGAGCTATCGGTCCTACGTGACAAGCGACAAGCGCATCAAATGCCTGTACGGCTATGCGGCGAACAAGACAGGCGACCACGCGGCCGCCATCCAGATCTTCGAAGACTGCATCCGGCGCTGGAACGACGTGTTTTCCATGATCGGCCTTGCGCAGATGTACGAAACCGGCATCGGCATCCGGCAGGACGCCGCACAATCGACGGCGCTGATGCGCCGGGCGGCCCAGCTGGACGACGGATCGAGCTATCCGAGCCTGGCCCGCTATCACTATGGCGTGGCCCTGGCGGAGGGATACGGCATCCAGAAAAATATCGCCGAAGCGCGGACATGGCTCCACAAGGCGGCCGAGGAAGGTGTGAACGAAGCCGCCGGCTACCTCGAACGCCTGGATCACGCATCGCCATGAGCGCCGCCTAGCCCGCCACCCGCGGCCCGCGGCCCGCATTGGCGATGACTTGCCGGAAAAACGCGACGAGCGCCGGCACGTGCGTATCGAACCAGAACTGCTCGCGCTGCGCCCACATGTGCGCGCGCAGTGCGTCCATGTGCAGACGGTTGCGCAGTTGCGCCGCCAGTGAGTCGATGTCGTCATAAAAGACGCCGACGCCGAGCCGGCGCGCCAGCGCTTGCGCGGCCACGACGGCATCGCCATTGTCGCGCTGGATCAGCGGCAGGCCGGCCGCCGCCAATGTGGCGATGCGGGCCGGCAGGTTCAGGTCGTCCCAGTCCGCGCGGCACAGGTCGCCGCCGTTGCGGCTCGCGAAGCAATGGAGCCAACCGGCGTCGTAGCGCGAGAATTCCTCGACCCAGCGGTCCTGCGCCACATTGCCGTGCAGGTGCAGGTGGTGCGGCGCCAGCGCCTGCGTCTTTGCGATCCACTCGCGCCATTGGCCGTGCGTGTAGTCGCCGTAGAAATGCAGGTGGATGCCGGCCGCCGCCAGCGCTGCCACGGTGGGCGGATGCAGCCCGATCGGGCGGCCCGGCACTACAGTGTGCACGTCGCCGTCGGCGGCGGACAGCGGCGGTGCCACGGGGCCGTCGAACCAGTCGCGCCTGGGCAGGTCGCCATCGAGCACGTGGCACGGACGCGTGCGCACCAGGCCCGGCGCCGCCAGCTCGAACCAGTCGCGCGCCTCGGGACTGCTGAAGATGCGGCCGTCCGCCATGCGGTACAGGTCGAGCAGCTGCGGCCATGTGCCCTGTTCCAGGCAGATGAACGGCCCTTCCTTGAAATGCCAGACGAACGGGATGCCGCTGCTTGCGAGCAGGACGTCGTGGCAGAACGGCACGGCCTGCCAGTTCAGCTGCGCGTAGATCACGTCGGGACGCAGCCTTCGCAGCGCCGCGCGCCAGTCGTCGCGGGGCAGGTCCTCGACGTGGCCGAACGGCAGTGGCCCCACCGTGTTGAACCAGTATGGCGTGTCCGTCCACAGGCCGTACAGCGTGTGCCCCTGCTCTTCCAGCGCCAGTACCCGTTCCGCGTTGTACGCCAGTTCGCCCACGAGCAGGATCGTGAGGCCGTCCGCTGCGCGCGGTGTGGGCGGACGCTCGCGCAGGCGGCGGTACAGCGCGACCTCGTCGATAGCATTGCCGCTGCGCGTGTGGAAGCGCAGCGGCGCGCGCACGCGGTAGTGGCGGCGGAACGGGTTGATCCCGCCTGCCGGTTCGCGCATCAGCTTGTGGCGCTGGCGCGGGTGGTCGACCCATTCGCAGGTCACGACGCCCGTCCCCACGCTGGCGCCCAGCGCCTGCAGGCGCGACCAGTACAGGCGGTCGAGGTCGTCGGACTCGAGCGCCGCGCGCTCGGTCCAGCGCAGGCCCGTGCGCCAGTGCATCGCCTGGACGAGCTGCAGGCCCTCGCCGGGAACGGGTCCTTCCGCCTCGCGGTTGTAGCGCCAGCGCACGCCGGACACCGCCAGCACCGCCTCCGGCGCCGCCCCGAGCGCCGCCGCCAGCGTCTCCAGGTGGCGCGGATAGAACACGTCGTCGGCGGGCAGGTAGGCGACGAGCGGTGCTGTCGTCGCGTCCAGCGCCACGTTCAACGCCCGGCCCAGCCCCTCGTTCGCGTCCAGCGCGAGGTAGCGGATGCGCGCATCGTCCAGGAACGGCGCGACGACGGCCGCCGTGGCGTCGCGCGAGCCATCGTCCACCACGACGGCCTCCCACGCGTCGAGCGTCTGGGCCTGCAGGCTCGCGAGCGCGCGGGCGATGAAGTGCGCCTGGTCGAAGGTCGGCACCAGCACGCTCACGCGGGGTTGGACAGATGTCGTCGTCATGCAACAAGCATAAGGAGGCGAGGCTGCGCGCGTTTGCGCCGGATCAGTCGTGCGCGTGCCCCGGAAACAACGACTTGTGAACCTTATTGCACCACTTTGTGGTTACTGGGCACTATTGCCCGTTCGCACTACCTGATAGACTCCTCCGTTTCACCCGCCTGCAATAAACTCTCACGAAAATCACGCAGGCAGGCGACGCCAGTGCAAACGACACGGCGCACCAAGCAACGACTATAAAAAAACTGGGATAGTTCATGAAGAATCAGCAGGGTCGGTTGACCCCCAACCTGCTCGCCATGTCGATCGCGGCGATCGCATGGAGCGCGCCGGCGTGCGCGCAGGTGGAGACACAGGGCGACGGCATCCAGGAGGTGATCGTCACGGCGCAGCGCACGGCCGCGCCGGCATCGAAGACGCCGGTGGCGATGAGCGTGCTCACGGCGCGCCAGCTCGACGCCATCGGCGCCGACACGCCCGGCGCCCTCGCCGCGCGCCTGCCGAATACGTACCTGGAAAATTCGTACGACGGCCTGCGCATCACGATCCGCGGCGTCTCGAACGCCGACGTCACGGAAAAGGGCGACCCGTCGGCCGCCTTCATGGCCGACGGCGTCTACGTCGCGCGGCCGCAGAGCCAGAACACGGCGCTGTACGACGTCGAGCGCGTCGAAGTGCTGCGCGGTCCGCAGGGCACGCTGTACGGCCGCAACACGACGGCCGGCGTCGTCAACGTGATCACGAAGGCGCCCGTCGGCCGCTTCGAGGGCGACGTCAACGCCGCCTTCGGCAACCGGGGCGAGCGCAAGGTCGGCGCCATGGTCAACGTGCCCGTGAACGACGTGCTCGCGCTGCGCGCCGCCGCCACCTGGAACGAGCACGACGCTTACCTGAAGAACGGTTCGAACACGCCGCGCGGCCTGGGCCTGGACCGCGACGACCGCGCCGCGCGCCTGTCGGCCAGGCTCGCGCTCGCAAAGAACGCCACGCTGCTCGTCCGCTACGAGGCGAGCCGCGACGACAGCAACAACGACAGCACGGTGCCCGACTCGAATTTTTATAACGGCATCGCCACTGGCCAGCCGGTGTGGAACGGCGATTCGACCGACCGCCAGCTGACCTACCGCTTCAACCCGCCGAACACACGCTTCGAACAGGGCTATTCGCGCAAGAAGGCGTCCAGCCTGACGGCGGACCTGAGCTGGGACCTCGGCCCCGCGACCCTGTCGTGGCTGGGCGCGCACCGCAGCTTCGACCACGATTACCTGTACAACTTCTATTACCGCGTGGCGCCGACGATCGCGCTGGGCGTGCGCCAGCCGTTCACCGGCACGTACAGCCAGGATTCGCACGAGCTGCGCCTCGCGACGAACGGCGCCGGCCCCGTGACCGCCCAGGGCGGCGTGTACTGGTTCCGCGAACGGGCGCGCGACACCTATTATTTCCGCGACCTGCAAGCGGTCGGCCTGCCGCCCTACTATGTGTTCGGCAACGACCCGGTCGAAGCGCGCAGCAAGGCCGTGTTCGGGCAGGCGACGGTCCGCCTGGCCGACGGCCTGCGCGCCACGGCCGGCGCCCGCTACACGGAAGACGACAAGTCGCGCACCGGCACGATCGGCTACCAGCGCACCGCGGCCTTCAACGCGGCCACCGACCTGCGCGAACTGAACGCCGGCAGCATCTCCACCGACAAGACGACGTGGCGCCTCGGCCTCGACTACGACCTGGCCCCGGCCACGCTCGTCTACGGCTCGATCGCGACCGGCTACAAGGCCGGCGGCTTCAACGACGGCTGCGCCGCGGGCGATT
>NZ_JBKYMO010000420.1:0-4880 GCF_047302915.1 Massilia sp. CT11-108
CCCGTTCGCGCGCGCCCAAGGCCCCGCCGGCGAAACGCTGAAGGACGTCGCCGCCCGCAAGGGCATGCGCTTCGGCACCGCCATCAGCGCCGGCCGCAACCAGTTCGGCGACGCCGCCTACCGCGCGCTCGTCGAGCGCGAATGCAACCTGATCGTGCTCGAGAACGAGATGAAATGGCAGGCGCTCGAACCGGCGCCGGGCAAGCCGAACTTCGGCCCGGCCGACGACGTGATCGCCTGGGCGAAGGACAAGGGCATCGCCGTGCGCGGCCACAACCTGTTCTGGCAGGCCGAGAAATGGGTGCCGGCGTGGGTCGTGAAACAGAACTTCGGCCCGCAGCCCGCGAAGGCCGTCGAACAGCTGATGCGCACGCACGTGAGCACCGTGTGCGGCCACTTCGGCAAGAGCATCAAGAGCTGGGACGTCGTCAACGAAGCCGTCGACCCGGCCGACGGCAAGCTGCGCCAGAACGCCCTCACGAAGCCGCTTGGCGCCGTCGAGCAGATCGACCTCGCGTTCCGCCTCGCGAAAGAATATGCCCCGCAGGCACAGCTGGTCTATAACGACTACATGCGCGGCGACGCCGGCAGCGCCAAGCATCGTGCGGGCGTGCTGGCCCTGCTCGCGGACCTCAAGAAGCGCGGCACGCCGATCAACGCGCTCGGCCTGCAGAGCCATATCGGTTCGTGGGACGAAACGGATAAAGGCCGTTCCGACCTGGTCGAATGGCGCAAGTTCCTCGACGAAGTGTCGGGCATGGGCTACGACCTCCTGATCACCGAACTGGACGTGAACGACCGCCGCCTGCCGGCCGACATCGCCAAACGCGACGCCGGCGTCGCCGCCGCCACGCGCGACTACCTGGACGTGACGCTGGCCTACCCGCGCCTGCGCGACATCCTCGTGTGGGGCCTGGCTGACAACATCAGCTGGCTGCAGACGTGGGACGAGGCGCCGCGCAGGGACAAGCTGCCGATGCGCCCGACGCCGTTCGACGCACAGTTGAAAGCAAAGCCGATGAAACAGGCGATCATCGACGCGATCAAGGCGGCGCCGGCACGCCAGGGCTGACGGCTGCGATATCGATTCGGGTATCGGTCGGCGCGCACAAGTGATTAGTGCGCCGGCCGATCGGTATTTATACTCGCGCGACGCTCATCAACTCTTAGCCCGCACATGGACTCGAATCGCCGCCGCATCCTCACCGCTTCCCTCGCCGCCGCCGCTGCCGCCGCCAGCGCCCCCTCGCTCGCTTTCGCGGCAAAATCGAAATCCACTTCATCGGCCGCGGGCCTCGCGCCGACGCCGCCGATGGGCTGGAACAGCTGGAACTCGTTCGGCCCCACCATCACGGAAGCGCAGGCGCTGGAAAACGCCGACATCATGGTCGCGAAGCTGCTGCCGTTCGGGTACAACGTGTTCACCGTCGACATCCAGTGGTACGAGCCGAACGCGAACAGCTACGAATACCGCAAGGACGCCGAACTGACGCTGGACCAGTACGGCCGCCTGCAGCCGGCGCCGAACCGCTTCCCGTCCGCTGCGAACGGCGCGGGCTTCAGGAAGCTCGCCGACCAGATCCACGCGCGCGGCATGAAGTTCGGCATCCACCTCATGCGCGGCATCCCGCGCCAGGCCGTGCGCCTGAACACGCCGATCCTCGGCACGAAACTGCGCGCGCAGGACATCGCCGACACGAAGGCGATCTGCGAATGGAACGGCGACATGTACGGCGTCGACATGACGAAGCCGGGCGCGCAGGAATACTACAACTCCGTGTTCAAGCAGTACGCCGAGTGGGGCGTCGACTTCGTCAAGATGGACGACATGTCGCGCCCGTACGAGCGCAACTGGCCCGAGGTCGAAGCGGCGCACAAGGCCATCGCGGCCAGCGGCCGTCCGATCGTCCTGAGCCTGTCGCCGGGCGAAATGGACCTGCGTTGGGCCAACCACGTGCCGCACTATGCGCAGATGTGGCGCGTCTCGGACGACTTCTGGGACGAATGGCGCCTCCTGAACGACCAGTTCCAGCGCCTGGAAAACTGGAACCCCGTGATGGGCGCGAACTCGTGGCCCGACGCCGACATGCTGCCGCTGGGCCGTCTTGCCCTCGGCGCGCGCGACACCAAGTTCACGCCGGACGAGCAGCAGACGCTGATGTCGCTGTGGAGCATCGCCCGCTCGCCGCTGATCATGGGCGGCGACCTGCGCCACCTGGACGCGAAGACCCTCGCATTGCTGACGAACCCCGAGGTGCTGGCCGTGAACCAGCGCAGCCGCGACAACCGCCCGCACCGCGCGGAAGCCGGCACGCGCATCTGGAGCGCACGTTCGGCCGACAAGCGCAACCTGCAATACCTGGCACTGTTCAACACGTCCGATGCGCCGACCGAGATCGTGTTCGACCTGTCGCGCCTGGACCTGGGCAACCGCAGCGTCGCCGTGCGCGACCTGTGGGCGCGGCACGACCAGCCGGCCGTGCGCGGCGCGCTGCGCATCACGCTGGCACCGCACGCTTCCACGTTGCTGGGCCTGTCCGCGTAAAGGTGACAAAGGGTGACTATTCCAACTGCATGAAGTGGCAGAATAGCGTCGATACAAATTTTGGAACATAATGGTCCGGTTCGCGCCGCCCCTTCAAGTTCCCATCCATCGACCGCATGAGAATACACCCGCTCACCGGGGAGTTTGCGCAGCCCGCAAACGAAACCGCGTTCCTCGTCCACCAACTGCCGCAGACACGGGCCCTGCTCGGCTACACGCTCGTGTTCTGCACGCTGTTCTACCTGGCGTTCTCGATGTCGGACCTGGCCGCGCTGGGCTATGGTCCGGCCTACCTGAAGCTGTGCGCGGCGCGCGCGGTCGTGGCCGCGACGGCCGGCACGTGCGCCTGGCTCGCCTACCACCGGCCGCTCACCCTCCACGCAACGCGCATCGCCGCCAGCGTCGCGGAAACCGTGGCGCTCGCGTGCTTCATGTTCATCGCGGTGCAGCGAACGGACGAATTCCATTGGCACGCGATGTCGCTCGGGATCATGCTCATCGTGATCTACCTGTACATCCCGAACCGCTTCGCCAACGCGCTCATGCTGGCGGGCGGCGCGACCGCCGTCTTCCTTGCACTGACCTGGAGATATGGCCGGCTGACGGCGGCCGACGGCGTCACGATGGTGATGCTGCTGGTACTGGCGAACGCGTTCGGCGCGCTGGCGGCGCGACGCTTCAACCAGGTGACGCGCGAGGAATACCAGGCACGCGTGCAGATCCAGCACACCGCGGCGCGTGACCACCTCACGGGCTGCTTCAACCGGCGCTACCTGCACGAGACCCTGATGCGCCCCGGCCAGATGCCCACGCCGGATCATGGCGGCATGCTGACGGTCGTCCTGTGCGACATCGATCATTTCAAGCGCATCAACGACACGTACGGCCACGCCAGCGGCGACGCCGTGCTGCGCAGCTTTGCCGACCTGTTGCGGCGCATGACGCGGGACGGCGTCGACAGCGTGGTGCGCTACGGCGGCGAGGAGTTCCTCGCGATACTGCCGGGGACGGACCTCGACGGCGGCATCCACCTGGCCGAGCGGCTGCGCGCCCGCTTCGCAGACACGAGCGTCATGACCGACGACGGGGCGGAGCACGTGCGCACGACGGCGAGCTTCGGCGTCGCCTGCGCCGACCCCGCGGCCGACGGCGGGCACCACGTGCTGCGCGACCTCATCGCCGTGGCCGACAAGCTGATGTACGACGCCAAGCGCGGTGGACGCGACCGCGTCCACGCGCGTTGCGCATGCGCCAACGACGCGGACGGGCCGCGTCGCGCGGGAATGGTCAATAGGCGGTGACCGAGAAGTTGCGGGAGGCGAAGTCCATGCCGCCCGACGACGACGTGATCTCGAACCCGTACTGGACGTCGCCCACGGTGACGTTGCCGATCCAGCCGAGGTTCTGCAGGTAGCGCATGAGAGCCAGGGCGTCGACGGTCGTGTTGTTGGTCTTCGTCGTGCGCAGGAACGAGTACACCATGTTGCCGCCGTTATTGCCGCGGTAGACGTTCCAGGTGGCGCCTCCGATGTTCACGTTCGTGTACACGGGGATGGCACACCCCTGCGCGGTCCAGTTATACGAGATCGGCTTGACGTTGCCGCAGCCGCCCGACGTGCCCGTGTAGTTCAGCCACACCATGATCTCGTTGGCGTGGTTCGTGTCCCAGATGTCGAACGTGGATTCCCAGGCGCCGCCGGCCGGCGTCGTCGCCGACACTACCGCCGTCAGCCGCGAGAGGCTGTTCAGCGCTTTGCCGACGTAGAAGTTGATGTGCGGGTAGGACTTGATGCCGCCGGTGTTCGGCTGGTTCGACCACACGCCCCAGTCGGTCGGCGAGTTGACCCACAGCGTCTGCGGCCCGGCGCCCGAACCCCAGATGTCGTTGTTGAAGCTGTACGCGCCCATCGTCGTCGACCCGTACTGCGCCGTCGTCGACCATGTCGCCGCCTGCGCCGGGGCGGCCAGACTCGCTGCCAATGCCACTGCGGTGATGCAAAGTGCGTTCTTCATATAGTCTCCTTGATGTTCGCCCCGCTTGAAGCGGACCGCGACAACCGTATCCGCATACGGCATCCGGGGCGTCAACGCCGCATTCTTATTTTTATGTAACCGATTTCATCGTAGAGACGGTGCTAGGCGCAGTCAATTGTGCCAACAGTGATTGTTAACCGCTATCACGGAGATATGCCATCTTCGTATGGCAAATACGGAGTTCGATATAGGCCGCTACTCGCGCACCTTGCCGCGCAAGGCCTTCACCTGGCCCCGGCCGGCCTTCGATTCGAGCCGGCGCCGCTGCGAACCGAGCGTGGGCCGCGTGGCCCGGCGCACG
>NZ_JBKYMO010000421.1:0-4814 GCF_047302915.1 Massilia sp. CT11-108
GCACCCGGTCGAGGACGGCCGCGCCGGCGCGCTCGTCGCGCTCGACGGCAACGGCGTGTTCATCGCACTGGATTCGGCCGAGCGCATCGCCGCGGAACCGGCGCCGCGCATGGTCGCCACCGACGTGCCGCGCACGAGCCTGGCCGCGCTGGGCGTGCCGCTGACGCCGGAAAACGCGGGCGATTCCGTCCGGGCCGAGATGCTCGTCGCGGCCGACGGCCAGCCGCTTGCCCTGCGCCTGAGCGCGCTTCAATGACAAAGAGGATGCCATGACCACCAAACATGTTGTGATCGCCGCCCTGCTGGCCGGCCTGTTCGCCCCGGCGCTGGCCGAGGATACCCAGGGCCGCGCGTCCGACGGCGCCATGACGTTTCACTTCGATAAGATGGAGTTCGATGCGCGCAGCGGTGCCGCCGTGATGCGCTCGAACATCGTCAAAAGCGCACCCTACAGTGCGCAGATGGTGACGGAGTTCGCGCAGGCGCTACCCGACGGCAACCAGATCGCCACGCGCCGCACCACGATGACGTACCGCGACAGCGCCGGCCGCACCCGCCAGGAAATCCGCGACGACAAGGGCGACGTCGCCACGGTCACGATCAACGATCCGGTGAGCGGCACGAACCTGGTCCTGCACCCACGGAACCGCTCGGCCGTCAGGATCAATCCGGGAGCCACGGCGCGCGCCGCGGCCGATGCGGCGCGGGCGAAAGTCGACCAGATGCGCAAGGACGGCACACTGCCCGCCGGCAGCGAGGAGATCATCGTCAAGCGCGTGCAGGGCATCGACGACGCCGAACGGCAGCGCATCCAGCGCGACGTGCGCATCCAGGTCTCGAGGGCGCTGGCGGAGAGCGGCACGGCGCAGCGCGACGCGCAGATGCGGGTGGCGCCGCTGATGAACGGCGCGTTCGCCGACGTCAAATGGTCGACGAAGGCGACGACGAAGGACCTGGGCACGCGCGATTTCGGCGGCATCAAGGCCGAGGGCAGGCTGCGCAGCTACGAGATCCCGGCCGGGGCGATCGGCAACCGCAACGCGATCGTCGTGTCGGACGAGACGTGGACGGCACCCGACCTGCAGGTGACGGTCTACACGAAGCACAGCGACCCGCGCAGCGGCGACGTCGTGTTCCGGCTCGAGAACATCAAGCGCGAGGAACCCGCGCCCGCGCTGTTCACCGTGCCGGCCGACTACACGGTGCGCGAAGCGGGCGGCCGCTGGCGCGACAAGGCAGGCCGCGCGGACAAGTAAACGAACGCCGCTCCCTGAGCGGCGCGAAGCCTCAGCGCCGCTTCTTCCGGATCGGCGCGATGGTCTTGTCGAACCAGTCGTCGATCATCTGCTTCTCGTAGCGATACGGCTCCGAATCGAAGTAGTGGCTGAACGTCTGCTGGTAATTCATGTCCTGCAGCTGCGACTGGCCGTTCTTGATCACCTGCCCGTTCTGCTCGATCGCATAATTCAGCTCCATGCGCGGCCAGTCCGCCCGCCCGGTCATCACGCGCAGGTCGCGGCCCAGCCGGGTACTCGGAATGAGGCGGCCGGCCGGGTCGAAATCCGTGATCTCGATGCGCAGGTCCTCGCCCGGCGGCAGGTTCGCGCCCAGCTTCACGAAGTGGTCGGTGATCTGGTCCAGCATCTCCTTGCGCTCCCAGCCCGGGAACGGCAGGTCGTGGAAATTCTCGGGATGCACCCACGTGACGTTGACCGCGGCCGACGCACTGCCTGCTGCCAGCGCCAGCAGGCCCGCCAGGGCCATCGTTTTCATGAACGCTTTCATGATGTTCTTCCTTTCGTCGTCGAATACAGCATCTGTTAATACCTCATTCTTATACGCCGGTTTCCATGCCGGGTCCGTTATCGATTCGTCTTAGTTTGTATCGAAATGTTAGTCCGCGCACAGGTGTCCCGGGCTCTTGCACAGCACAATCCAGAACGGGACAACGCAAGCGAGGAAGCATCATGCCGGAAGGCCCGTCGCTGGTCATCTTGAAAGAGCAGACGGCCCCGTTCGTGGGCCAGGAAATCGTGCGTGCCGAGGGCAATACCTGGGCCATCGACACGGCGCGCCTCGTCGGCCAGCCCGTCGTCGCGCTGCGCACGTGGGGCAAGCATTTCCTCATCCAGGTGCCGACGATGGTCGTGCGGGTCCATTTTCTCCTGTTCGGCACGTACCGCGTGAACGAACGGCGCGACAAGCCACCGCGCCTGTCGCTCGGCTTCGCGGACGGCGGCGAGCTCAACTTCTACGCCTGCTCGGTCAAGGAGATCGACTGCGACATCGACGCGTACTACGACTGGGCCGCGGACGTCATGTCGGATGCATGGGATCCGGCGTTGGCGCGCAAGAAGCTCAGGGGCGCACCCGACACGCTCGCCTGCGACGCCCTGCTCGACCAGGACATCTTCGCCGGCGTCGGCAACATCATCAAGAACGAGGTGCTGTTCCGCATCCGGATCGATCCCCGGTCCAGGGTCGGCGCGCTGCCGCCGGCCAAGCTGCGCGCCCTCGTGCAGGAAGCGCGCCAGTACAGCTTCGACTTCCTCGAGTGGAAAAAAGCGTTCACACTCAAGAAACACTGGCTCGCGCACAACCAGAAAATCTGCCCCCGCTGCCATATCCCTTTTCACAAAGCGAATCTCGGCAAGACGAACCGCCGCAGCTTCTGGTGCGAGCGCTGCCAAAAGCTGCATGAATAAGGCGGAAACAATAGGGAAACGACACGTTGCGACATTGTGACTTTTTGCACTGCGTCATTAATATTTCTTGTTGTTAATGGTCACTGCTCATACTACAATCATTTCGGACCGTGCAGCCTTACCTCAAAACCTCGTGAGATCGTCAAATGTCCTTCCTGTCATCCGCCGCGCCGAAGCTTGCACCATGGAAAGTACTGCTCGTCGACGACGAACCGGACATCCATGACATCACCAAGCTGACGCTGTCCCGTTTCCGCCTCGACGGCCGCAGCCTCTCGTTCCTGCACGCCTACAGCGGCGCCGAGGCGAAGGACATCCTGGCGCGCGAGAAGGACGTCGCGCTGGTGTTCCTCGACGTCGTCATGGAGCGCGAGGACAGCGGCCTGGAAGTGGCGCGCTGGATGCGCCAGGAGCTGGACAACCAGTTCACCCGCATCGTGCTGCGCACGGGCCAGCCGGGCCAGGCACCCGAGGAACGCGTGATCGTCGACTACGACATCAACGACTACAAGGAAAAGACGGAACTCGACCGCACCAAGCTGTTCACGACGACGTTCGCCGCCCTGCGCGCCTACCGCGACATCATGAAAGTCGAGGACGCCCGCCGCGTCCAGCAGAATTACCGCGAAGGCCTGGAGCGCGTGATCTCCGCGTCCACGCATCTGTTCAGGCAGCGCAACCTGAAGGATTTCGCCAGCGGCCTGCTGCAGCAGGTCGTCGCCCTGCTGCGCCTGGAGCAGAGCATGCTGCTGCGCGTGACCGGCGCCAGCGTGATCACCGGCGAGAGCCAGTACGAAATCCTCGCGCGCATCGGCGACGTCGGCGACCACGACATCGGCCCGGAACTGATCGCCCAGCTGGACGAGGCACGCCACAACCGCATCTCCAAGCTGCATGGCGACACTTATGTCGGCTACTTCCCGAACAGCAGCGGCAAGGCGTCTCTGCTCGTGCTCAAGGGCGTGGAAGAAATCGACGAGATCGATGTGCAATTGCTCGACGTGTTTTGCTCGGGCGTCGCCATCGCCTTCGACAACATCCTGCTGAACCAGGAAATCACGGACACCCAGGCCGAGCTGATCCTGCGCCTGGGCGACGTCGTCGAATCGCGCTCGAACGAAGCCGGCAACCACGTGCGCCGCATGGCCCAGGTGTGTCATCTGCTGGCCCAGGAATCGGGCATGTCCGACGACGAGACGGCCGTGCTGATGCATGCGGCGCCGATGCACGACGTGGGCAAGATCGCGACGCCGGACGCCGTCCTGTTGAAACCGGGGCGCCTCACGCCCGAGGAATGGGACATCATGAAGCAGCACCCGACCATCGGCCTGCAGATCCTCGACGGCTCGCAGCGCCCGATCCTGAAGGCGGCCGCCGTGATCGCCCACCAGCACCACGAGAAATGGGACGGCAGCGGTTATCCGCAGGGCCTGCAGGGCGAAGACATCCACCCGTATGCCCGCATCGTGGCCGTGGCCGACGTGTTCGATGCCCTCACGCACGAGCGCGTGTACAAGAAGGCGTGGCCGATCGACCAGGTGCGCGACTACCTGCGCGACGTGGCGGGCCAGCACCTCGATCCGCACTACGTCGACATCCTCATCAGGAACCTCGACAAGGCCACCGAGATCAACGAACGCTGGCCGGACTGAAATCGATATCGCGGGCCGGGACAAGGGAGACAGAGTCAGGTAGTATGCAGAGCTTCGCGGCAATACTGTCCCGACCGCCATCCGGCCCATGCGTATCCGAACCCGACTGCTGCTCCTGATCCTGGCCATCCTGGTCCCTGCCCTCCTCGCGGCGGTCCTGGCCGTCGGGTATGTCTATCAGGAAGAGCGGCGCGCCCAGGAAACGAGCGTCAAGGAAGCGGTGCGCGCCTTCACCCTCCTCGTCGACAACGAACTGGAGATCAGGGAAGGCATCCTGCGCACGCTGGCGAATTCCCCCGCGCTGGCCCGCGGCGATCTCGAGACCTTCTTTCACCACGCCCATTCGGTGGCGCCGCGCGGCGAGACGGCGATCCTGCTGCTCGACCGGGACGGCCACCAGTTGCTCAACACGCGGGTCGCGCCGGGCGCGCCGCTGCCGCCCGGCCGCGCGTCGCAC
>NZ_JBKYMO010000422.1:0-4814 GCF_047302915.1 Massilia sp. CT11-108
GCGATGCCGCGCTGCGGCGCGAACTGGGCGAGAACGCACGCCGGCGCGTGCGCGCGGACTTCGATTGGGCCGTCGTGTTCGGGGGCTACCGCGCGTTGTGGCGCGAGCTCGACGAACGGCGCCGCGCCGATGCGGCACTTGGTCCCGCGCTGCCGGCAGTCGTGCCGGACCGGCTCGATCCGTTCGAGTTGTTCGCAACGTACCCGACGATGCGGATCACGCCGGCATCGATGGTGGAACTCGCGCCGGACGCATCGCTCGCGCTGCTGCGCCAGTATCGCGAGCTCGCGATCAACCGCTTCGCGCACGCGTCGCTGCCGACGCTGGAAGAGTTTGGACAGATCTTCGGATCGATCGAATCGCGGCCCATGCAGGTCGACGAGCTGCTCGACGCGCTCGGACCGTGCGACCGGCCGACTTTGCTGCGCGGACTCGCGTGGCTGTGCAAGATGGACTTGCTGCGTATCACTGCAGCGGAGGACTGATTTCGAATATCGCCTTTATATAAAGGCTTTATGCGAAATCGTAGTAACGTAATGCACGTTGTTTTGTGCGCTTGTTTTTGGAGACCGAGCAAGACGAGGAAGGAATCAAACGTTATCGCAGCGATCGTTTCGGTTGAGGTTATCGCTGGTTCGCCTGTAAAAGACATGAAAAATACTGTGTGCGGGTTGCGCACTGACAAGGTTTTCGTGTACTTTACGTGATTGAATTTGTCAAAACGTGAAGACGCCGATTTTCGAGGCGTTCAACGGGAAACAAACCGATCATAAATGGGACGCTGATTCATTCAGTATGCACGTAAGCTTAGCGAAAAGAACAAGCCGCATTGCCTGATAAACGTCGGGTATGGCGGCTTTTTCTTTTCGCGGCCAGCGGGCTGCGATGTGGACAGCGCAGTGAGCCATCGGACTTTAGTCGTTTAGGTCGTCGGCGACGACGATTAGCCGAGGTGCCGCAGTGAGCGATTGAGCGACTACTGTATGAAAACACAGTATAGCGTAAATCGGCGATGAATGCCCGGATGTTTTACGGGTTTTATCGAATCGCCGCGGCAGTTCGGCTGGTGCCGGATTCATTGACGCAAACATAGCGTTTGCGCCGATGAATAATTCGCCCGACCAAGCAGACCGGGTTGGACGGGTTCAAACCATGTAGCGTAATTTCTCATCGCAGAGAAGGAGAACAGAAAATGGCAACCGCCGCGAAAAAACCAGCAGCAAAGCCGGCTGCAAAAGCCGCCACCAAACCGGCCGCAAAGGCAGCAGCAGATAAACCCGCAACCAAAACCGTAGCCGCTAAAGCCGCTGCGAAGCCGGCTGCAAAGAAAGCCGCAGCAACCAAAGCTCCGGCTAAATCGGCAGCAACCAAAACCGCCGCCAAGTCGACCGCCGCCGCCAAACCGGCAGCAAAGAAAGCCGCAGCAACCAAGACCGCCGCCGCTAAACCGGCAGCAAAGAAAGCCGCTGCAACCAAGACCGCAGCAACCAAGTCGACCGCTACCAAGTCGGCTGCAACCAAGACCGCCGCCAAGTCGACCTCCGCCGCCAAGCCGGCAGCGAAGAAGACTGCAGCCAAGTCGACCGCGACCAAAGCCGCCGCCAAGCCGGCAGCGAAGAAGGCCGCGGCCAAGCCGACCGCGACCAAAGCCGCCGCCAAACCGGCTGCGAAGAAGACTGCAGCCAAGTCGACCGCCGCCGCTAAACCGGCTGCAAAGAAGACCGCCGCCAAGTCGACCGCCGCCGCTAAACCGGCTGCCAGGAAGACTGCTGCCAAGTCGGCTGCTGCTGCCAAACCGGCTGCCAAGAAAGCAGCAGGCAAGACCGCTGCCAAGTCGACCGCTGCCGCCAAACCGGCTGCCAAGAAAGCAGCAGGCAAGACCGCCGCCAAGTCGACCGCTGCCGCTAAACCGGCTGCGAAGAAGACCGCTGCCAAGTCGACTGCCGCCAAGTCGACCGCTGCCGCCAAACCGGCTGCCAAGAAAGCAGCAGGCAAGACTGCCGCCAAGTCGACCGCCGCCGCTAAACCGGCTGCGAAGAAGACCGCTGCCAAGTCGACCGCTGCCAAGTCGACCGCTGCCAAGTCGACCGCTGCCGCCAAGCCGGCTGCAACCAAGGCCGCCGCCAAGTCGACGACCGCCGCCAAGCCGGCTGCAAAGAAGACTGCAGCGACCAAGACCGCAGCGACCAAGACCGCAGCGACCAAGACCGCAGCCACCAAGGCCGCCGCTCCCGCCGCCAAAAGCGAAGCCAAGCCGGCAGTGAAGAAGGCCGCCGCCAAGCCGGCCGCCAAGGCTGAAGCGAAGCCGGAAGCTGCTGCTGCCGCGAAGAAGCCGGCCGCCAAGAAGGCCGCCAGCAAGACCGCAGCCAAGGCTGAAGCCAAGCCGGAAGCCAAGGCCGAGTCGAAAGCTGAAACCAAGGCCGACACCAAGGCCGAGACGAAAGCCGAAGCCAAGACCGACGGCAAGGACAGCGGCGCCGCTGCAGCCCCGGCACCGGCCGCCAAGTCGGTGATCGCACCGGCAGCATGGCCGTTCCCGACCAGCAGCCGTCCGTAAGCCATTCCTGCCTGGTTCAGGCAAAATACCGCTGTGTGAGCTTTCACACAGCGGTTTTTTTTTCAAGGAGTCCTTGTGCTGCCCATTCTTAAATTGATCGTCGATACCGCGGCCGGTGTGCTGGGTGGCGTCTTGCTGCTGCGTTTCTGGATGCAGGTGACCCGCGTGCGTCCGCCGGCGTCCGTCGCGCAATTTACGTTCACGTTGTCCGACTGGCTCGTGCGCCCGCTGCGCCGCATCGTGCCGGGCATGGGTGGTTACGACTGGGCCAGCCTGCTGGGCGCGTTCCTCGTCGTGCTGGCGGCATCGTCGATCCTGCTGTTGGCAGGGACGAGCGGCCAGGCCGTCGTGCTGATTGCCGTGGTCCGCCTGCTCGACTGGATCCTGTACGGCTTCATGGGCCTGTTGATCATCGAGGTGATCTTCAGCTGGGTCAATCCGCATGCGCCGCTGGCGCCGTTCGTCCACGCGCTCAACGACCCGCTGCTGCGCCCGCTGCGCCGCGTGATCCCGCCGGTCGGCGGCCTCGATCTGTCGGTGCTCGTGGCATTCATCCTGATCCAGATCGCGCAATATCTGCTGCGCCAGGTGTTTTACATCTGACGCGTGGGCTCGGGGAGCCCACGATCGTCGCCGCGGAAAAGAACAAGCGCGCCGGTCCCGCGAGGGACGGCGCGCTTTTCATTGGCCCGACGCTTTAGAAGCGGTAGCCGAAGGCCGCTTCGAACTTGTCGGCGATCTCCTGCTGCGTGAAGCTGTGGTTCTGGCCGCCCTGGTGGGCGATCTTGATGGAACCCAGCAGGCTCGCCAGGCGGCCCGTCGTGGGCCAGTCGAGGTCATTGGCGATGCCGAACAGCAGGCCGGCGCGGTAGGCGTCGCCGCAGCCCGTCGGATCGACGACGCCGGCCGCCGGCACGGCCGGGATCTTGTGGTGCTCGCCGCCGGCGTAGATGTCCGAACCGGCTTCCCCGCGCGTGACGATGAGCGCGTCCAGGCGCGCGGCGATGTCCTGCAGGGGCAGGCCCGTGCGGTCCATCACCATCTCGAATTCGTAGTCGTTGCAGGCGAGGTAGCTGGCCTGGCCGATGAACGTCAGCAGCTCGTCGCCGCTGAACATCGGCAGCTGCTGGCCCGGGTCGAAGATGAACGGCACGCCCCGTTCCGCGCAGTCGCGCGCGTGCTTGATCATGCCGTCGCGGCCGTCCGGCGCGACGATCGCGACGCGCAGCGGCAGGTAGTCGGCCAGGTTGTTCTCGTGCGAGAACTGCATCGCGCCCGGGTGGAAGGCGTTGATCTGGTTGCCGTCCAGGTCGGCCGTGACGAAGCACTGGGCCGTGTACGCGTTCTCGATGGTGCGGATCGCGTTGGTGGCGAGGCCCTGCTGCTCCATGCGGTCGAGGTAGTCGCCGCCGTCCTGGCCGATGGTGCCCATGATGAGCGGCTCGCCGCCCAGCAGCTTCAGGTTGTAGGCGATGTTGACGGCGCAGCCGCCGTATTCCGTGCGCAGCGTGGGCACGAGGAACGAGACGTTCACGCGGTGCAGCTGGTCGGCCAGCAGGGTTTCGCCGAAACGGCCGTGGTATTGCATGATCTTGTCGAAGGCGATCGAGCCGCAGATCAGCGAGGTCTTGGTCATTGGAAGCCTCAAGGATAGAAAACGAAAGTGTGATAACCGGACGGCTGCAGGCCGTCCAGCGTGAAATGGAGCGTGACCGGCTGTTCCGAGTGCGGGCCGAAACCGTTCGCCGGCGGCGTGCCGCGCGGCAGATAGTCGGCGGGCGCCAGCACCCGGCGCAGCACCGGCTTGTCGCCGGCGTCGGTCAGCTCGAGTTCGATGCTGGGCCAGGCCAGCACGAGGTTGCCCTGGTTGCGCAGCAGCGTATTCAATGCGTACGTATTCGGTCCCAGCGTCGTCAGTTCACCCGTCTCGATGACGAGGTTCTCGGCCTGCGCGGGCAGCTCCACGCGGCAGCCCAGGACGGCGCACGCGCCCGCCAGGGCCGGCTTCAGGCCCGGATGCTGCGCGGCCAGCGTGTTGCGGAAGCCCAGCACCGCCTGGGCCAGCAGCAGGAGCAGCAGCACGACGGCGCCCGCGGCCATCAGCATGCGCTGCGTGCGGCCCATGCGTTCCTGGCGGCGGCTGCGCTTGACGAATTCGGGCTCGTCGGCGTCGGCGTCGAGCGCGAGGCGCAGCTTCGGCGGTTCGATCTTCGTCGGCGTCAACCTGGAGCGGCGTGCGCGCGCGTCGGACGCACGC
>NZ_JBKYMO010000423.1:0-4796 GCF_047302915.1 Massilia sp. CT11-108
GAGCTGCACCCGGCGCGGGCGCCGCATATGCGTACGGCCGGCCGCGCCGGGTGCAGCTCGTCGTGGAAGACGAATTGCGCACCGTGCACACGCGGGCGGGCGCCACGCAACCGATCTACGACAAGGCGGGCAATGAAGTGGCCCGCCTGAAGACGACCTTGTTCGGCCACCAGTTGCTGGACCTGCGCGAAGGCGCGCAGGTGCGGCTCGGCCGATGAACCCACGGGAACCCTCCACCATGCAGAACGACCAGACCAAGCCCGCCCCCGACACCGCCGGCACCGACCCCGGTTTCAAACTGCCCGGCCAGACGGCCACTACGCCGCAGGACAGCCTGCCGAAGACGACGCCCGACACCGCGACGCAGCCCGTCGAGATCGCGCCCGGCGGCGCCACCAACACGAGCGCGGCGCCGCTGCGCGACACGGCCGGGCGCGACATGGCCATCGGCGCCGTCGCCTTCGTCGTGCTGCTGGTGATTTACTTCTTCGTGCGGAACGCCTACGTGCACCACCTCGTCGTCAAGCGCGTGGCGCCGTCGGCGGCCGGGAGTGCGGGCTGGCTGCTGTTCGTCGGCATGGGCTTCCTGTCGGCCGCCGTCGTGCTGGCCATCGTCAATGCGAGCAGATACCTGACGCCCGCCATCACCGGACCGCTGGTCGTCGTCGGCGTCGTCACGCTGGTCGCGGCCTTCTTCGTCGGCCGCCGCTGACCTTTCAAAGAGAACACCATGGCAGATTTTCCCGATCCCGCATCCCTGGGCAACAAGGCAGAGTTAAAAGTCGACCTGCGTCCGACGCTGTTCATCGGCGCCGGCGGCACCGGCATGGAAGTCATGATGCGCATTCGCCGCCGCATCCTTGCGGCCGTGTGGAACCGCCGGCATCCGACCCGCGTCGAATCCATCGCCGACTTTCCCGTCGCGCGCTTCCTCCATTTCGACCTCGATGCGAACGCCGTCATCGACGAAGGCAAGTCGCAGCGCACCGACCCGTGGTTCGAACTCGTGAAACTGAGCGACGAGGAACGTCTCGTCGAACCGCTCGACCTGCCGCAGTACCACGAGTCGGACGACAGCCTCGCGCGCTTCCCGCTGATCGAAAACTGGATGCCGCTGCGCCCGAAGAAACTGCGCTCGCTGGGCATCGACCCGTCCAAGGGCGCGGGCCAGATCCGCGCGCTGGCGCGCTTGTACCTGTTCGACAAATACCCGAAGCTGCGCGGCCGCATCAAGGGCGCGTTGAATTTCCTGAGCAGTAATGCGGGCATCGAGCGCAAGGAGAATTACCAGCGCCTCGGCCTGCAGGTCGACACGTCGAAATTCCGCATCGTCGTCATCGCGTCCAACGCCGGCGGCACGGGGGCGGGCAGCGCCATCGACCTGGGCTGGATCGCCAAGGCCGTCGCGCGCCAGGAAGTGTCGGACAGCCAGGTCGACCTCGTGATGTTCCTGCCGTCCGGCTATGCGAAGGCGAACAAGGAGCGCACGGAGGCGAACGCGTACGCCACGTTGATGGAGCTGGAGACGGGCATGCGCGACATGAACGCGCGCGTGCAGTGGATGGAGCCGGACAGCATCGTCGGCCGCGGCACGCCGTTCGACGACGTGTACTTCGTCGACACGGCGAACCTCGCGAACAAGGCGACGCAGGACGTGAAGGACGTGTACCAGATGGTGGCCGACACGCTGTTCGAGGACTTCGCGTCGGCCGACTTCGCCAACCGCAAGCGTTCCGTCGCCGTCAACCAGCAGCAGCACAAGCTCGGGCCGTACAACCCGCGCGTGCCGGAGCAGCCCTTCGGCGACATGCGCCTGTCGTACTCGAAGGTGTATTCCGCGTTCGGCCAGTCCGTGCTCGACACGCAGCAAAGCCTGCGCGAAGACATCCGCGCCTACGAACTGGCGGCGCTGATGGTGAAGGCGTTCTTCGGCCTCGTCGCGGCCGATGGAACGGCCGCGCGGCGCGCCACCGACCAGGAACGGGACGCCTTCATGCGCGAGCAGATGGGCATGGCCGAGCATCCGTTCACGGAATTCCCCGATTTCAAGAAGGGCACTGTCGACGTCACGCCGTTCCCGGAATATGCGCTGACGGACATGCTCCTGCTGGACAAGGACCAGCGCTCGCTGCTGGAGCGCGTCGAGAGCAAGGTGCAGCTGGAGATGGACCGCATCATGGCCTCGTACGACCTCAAGCTGTGGCGGGAAAAGGTCGTCGAGCTGCTGCCGAACCTGGAGCGCGACGCCATCCGCGAGGCCGGCGCCACGGCAGAGACGAGCGAGGACCGCATCAAGCGGCATACGGGCGAGCTGCTCGCGCAACTGCGCCTGAACGTGCGTGGCCGGTTGTACATGCTGCTGGACGACCGCAAGCAGGGCGGCCTCGAATTCGTGCTGTCGCTGCTGGAGCAGGTGAAGGCGCGGCTCGCGCAGCGCGACCTGGCCAGCGTCCAGCGCAACGGCAAGCGCTACCGCGACGTGCGCGACGCGCTGCGCACGCGCCAGGTCGAGGAATCGCTGAACCACCTGACGCAGGCCGCGGGCCGGCTGTTCGGCAAGGATGCGCAGGCGAGAGAGATCATGAACCACCTGAAGCGCGATATCGCCGACTACTTGCGCTTCCACCTGCTCGCCGTCGCGGCGGGACAATCGATCGAGGTCATGCAAAGCCTGTCGGCGTGGCTGGGCGAACCGCAGGCGCCGGACGAACACGGCCAGGTGCGCTGGAGCGGCGTCGCCGGCGAATTCCAGGAAGGGCGGCGCAATGTGGGCGCGATGCTGGCCGCGGTCGACCAGCGCATCGGCCAGCTCCGTGCCGACGCGCGCCAGGAACACGCCACCTACATCAAGCTGGCGAGCGACGTGCTGCCGGAACCGGTGCGCCTGACGGGCGACGTGAGCGCGTGGAGCGAAGAAGTGCTGCTGGAATTCGGCGGCTCCGCGCGGCTGTTCCCGCAACTGGGCGACGAGAGACTGCGTGCCGACCTGCTGTTAAAACTGTTCCGGCGCGCGCAGTTGCAGCTGTCCGGCGAGCAGGCCGTCGCCGAGCTGCCCGATCCGCTCGTGGAGCGTCTCGGCGCGATGTCGCCGCAGGAACGGCACCGCATCTTCTCCGAATGGATCAAGAGCGCCATGCCATGGATTAACGCGCGCTTCTCGGCCGAGTTCACGCCCAGCGCCGACCAGTTCAAGTGCTTCATCGGCGTGGGCGATCCGGCCGCGTGGCGCAGGCTGGAAGGGGAAATCCGCGCCGCCGTGCCGACCGGGTTCTTCCACGGCGACCTCGTGTCCGTCGTGAACACGGGCGTGCCGGGACGCGCGGTGTGCTATATCGAGCTGTCCGGCTATCCGATGACGGTGCTGCGCGGCCTGCCGACGTGGCGCGCCAGCTACCAGATCGAAAACCCGAAGATCCCGACGCACCTGCACTTCGATTCGACGCGTTTCCGCCACCCGATCTCGCCGTCGATGGACGAGCTGAATCGGCTGGCGGACGACTACGAATTCTTCCTGGCTGCCGTCGCGCTGGGCGTCCTGCGCCGCAAGCAGGACGCGGGCGACCGCGAGGCCGCGTTCCAGCCGCGCGGCCAATACCTGTTCGAGGTCGAGCAAGGCTCGGGCGAATGGCTCCAGATCGGCAACGAGTACGCGATCCGCTCCAACGGCTTGCCGCCGTATTACCGCGAGCAGGTGATCGCGGCGACGCGCCAGCGCCTGGCCGCGATGGGCCCGCACCAGCTGGCGCTGCTGGCCGCGCTGATGCGCCATTATCAGCTGCGCGTGTACGAACCGAAGCTGGAAGTGGACGAGACGGGCGCCCAGCTGCCGTCGCCTTCGCTGCCGTACATCACGGCGCGGCGCCTGTACGACCAGTGGATGCGGCGGGCCGTGTCCATCGATCCGCACCTGTCGCCCGCGCAGGTGGAAGCGGCGCTCGCGCAGCTGGACACGTGGACGGAGACCGTACCCGATTCCGCGTCCGACGCCTATGCGTGGGAAGTCGAACGGCCCACGGACAAGCGCGTGATCCGGCCCGAGTTCCTGTCGGCCGACGCGCGCGCCGCGCAGGCGCTGGAACGGCGTGCAGCGATGCCGGTCATGCCGTCCGCGCAGTTCGCGCCGGCCGCGCCCACCGTCGTCGCCCCGACGCCGGGCGCCCCGGATGCGGTGCCTTCGCCAGGCCTCGGGCCGGCCGCGTACGTCGTCGGCGCGACACCGATCCCCGCGCGCTACAAGTTGTTCGTCGGCGGCGCGCAGCGCGGACCGTTCGCGCTGGACGAAGTCGTGCAGCAGCTCACGCGCGGCGAGATCGACACGGGCACGCGCATCTGGAACATGCAGTGGAATCCGCGCGCGGACAAGTGGAAGACCGTGGCCGACATCCCGGAACTGATGGCGGCCGCCGGCGCCGCGATTCCCGATCCGGACGACGACGGCATTCCGGACCCCGAATAAGGACGCACCGTGCAGGACGAAGCAATCTACCGCTGCATCAACACTGCCTGCGCACGCGGCATGCCGCGCCGCGTGCAGTACTGCCCGTATTGCGGGACGGCCCAGCAGGCCGGCGCACCGCCGCCACCGCAGGACGATGGACATGTACGCCGCGTTGCCGCCGATAACGTTACAACTGCCGCTGCCGCGACAGCCGGGGCGGAGGCCGTCGCCGGATTGTCGGGCTGGTCGGATGCGCCGGATACCGTGCAGGAGGCGCCACCGCAGCCGTCGCCGAAGCCGACGCCGCCCGCGACAGCCTTCGGCCACGGCGGCCGCCCGGTCGAGGCCCATACCGCGC
>NZ_JBKYMO010000424.1:0-4779 GCF_047302915.1 Massilia sp. CT11-108
TGCCGTGCGCGCGGATACAGCCAGCCGAAAATGACGGTCGCCGCCGCCGCGCCGGCCAGCTGGGCCAGCACGTAGCCCGGCACGTCCGCGAGCCGGATGCCGGCGCACGTGCCTGTCGCCGCGCGCGCCAGCGTGAGGGCGGGATTGGCGAACGACGACGACGCCGTGAACCAGTACCCCGCGACGATGAACAGGGCCGCCGCATATGGTGTGACGCCGGGCCGCGTGCGCGCGCAGCCGATGATCGTGGCCAGCAGGCCGAACGTGGCGACGCCTTCGCTCCACCACAGCCCGGCGCCCGTGCGCGCCTGCGTCGCGGCTGCGAACACGGGTTCGCCGAACATCGAATGCGCGAGCGCCACGCCGGCGAACGCGCCGGCTACCTGCGCGGCCAGGTACGGCAGCACGAGCGCGCCCGGCAGGTTGCGCTGCCACGCTTCGGACAGGGTGACGACGGGATTCAGGTGCGCGCCCGAAACGGCGCCGAACGCGAGGATCAGCACGACGAGGCCGCAGCCGGACGCGATCGAATTGACGAGCAGCGCGATGGCCGCATTGCCGCCCGCCAGCCGGTCGCCCATGACGGCGGAGCCGACGACGACGGCCAGCAGCAGGGCGGTGCCGAGCCCCTCGGCGACGAGGCGGCGCAAAAGTTGGTCGAAGTGCTTCATGGCACGTATTGTGAGGGAGCGCCCCACCCCGCAGTACCGCCGTTCCGGTCTGTTCAGCCGATACGAAGACGCAGGACCGGCCTAGAATGGCTGTTGGATCAGGGAGGGAATGATGTCGAGCAGGTCGGACATCGACACGGGCTTCGACAGGAAGCGTACGCCCGGCGGCATCGTGCCGGCCTCGATGGGATTGCCCGAGATGACAAGGGCCGGCAGTTCGGGCTGCAGGCCGCGCAGGGCGTGGATCACTTCGATGCCGTTCATGCCCGGCATGCGGAAATCCGTGATCAGCAGGTCGATCGGGCCGGCCTCGCCGATGCGGACGGCGTCGCGCCCGTTGTCGGCGACGGACACGCGATAACCGGCGATGCTCAGGTAGCGCTCGAATACGTACAGGATGGCTTCCTCGTCATCCACGACGAGGATGCGGGGCGGTGCGGGTGGCATCGGCCAGCTTGCCTTTCATTGAAACTTATGCAAGCAGGACTGTAACACAGGGCCTCCGGGATGCCCGGCACGTTTCGCGCCGGCAGCCAACGCCTATTTGGGACGGAACAGCGCGCACAGCTTGTGACCGTCCGGATCGCGCACGTACGCGAGATACAGCGGCCCCAGGCTGCTCTCGCGCAGGCCCGGCGGCGCCTCGATCGACGTGCCGTCCTGGGCGACCGCCGTGTCGTGGAACGCGTGGACCTGTTCGGGCGACGCGCATTTGAAGCCGATCGTGGCGCCGTTCGCGCACGTCGCTTCGGCGCCGTCGATCGGCTCGGTGATGCAGAACGAGCCCCCGTCGTGGCGATAGAACAGCCGGCGCTGGCCCGTCAGGTTCGTGTTGGGGAACGGCTCGCCCACGCCGAGGACGCCCAGCACGGCGTCGTAAAAACGCTTCGAACGATCGAGGTCATTGGAACCGATCATGATGTGACTGAACATGCTTGTCCTTTCCTGAAGATGGATGCCGCGGTCAATCCAGGAGCACGACGTCCGGCAGGTTCGCCAGCACCTGGTCCCACGTATCGTAGCATTCCAGCGTCTCGACGACGACGGGCAGCGGCTCGGCCCAGATCTCCGGCAGCATGCGTTCCTCGCGTGTGCGCGTCGCGAACGCGAGCTTTTCCACGGGCGGTTCGAAGCGCGCGTCGACGCCGGGCTTGTTGCCCCGGGCATCGATGCGGTACCAGCCGACGTCCTCCAGGTACACGGCATTCAGGCCGTGCAGGCAGTACGGCGCCCCGCTGTCGCCGACCGACAGGCGCTGGTAGCACAGCCCCGCCGGGATGCCGTTCGCGCGCAGCAGGGCGGCGAGCAGATGGCTCTTCGCATAGCAATAGCCCGTCCCGTGGCGCAGCACGTCGGACGCCTTGCACGTGACGGGATTCGCTTTGAAATCCACGCTGTGGCGGATCGTGTCGCGCACGAATTCGAAGCAGGCGCGCACGACGTCCGCTTCGGAAGTCGCGCCTTCGGCCAGCCGGCGGGCGGTGGCGAGGACGTCCGGCGTGTCGAAATCGATGTAGGTGCTGGCGGCGAGATAGCGTTGCATGAAATGAAACGTCATGGTGTGTGCGTGTGTCGAAGCCGACACCTTAGCAGACCATGCCGTTTCCAAGATGCGCTCTTTGTCACTCGGCCAGGAACATCTCCTGAAGATCGTTGAGGAAGCGCTGCCCCAGTTCCGTCGGCCGGATCACGCGGAAGTCGCGGTAGATCAGGCCCTTCGCTTCGGCCTCGTTCAAGGCCTTCTCGATCGCGTTGATCGGCATGCCCGTGCGTTCGCCGAACAGGTTCGGGTCGAACCCTTCCGTCAGGCGCAGCGCGTTGAGCATGAATTCGAAGCCCAGGTCTGCGCGCGCGAGCTCGTGTTCCTCGGCGACCGCATTGCCCTTCCCTGCCGCCTCCATGAACGACGCCGGCTGCTTGTAGCGCGCCTGGCGCAGCACGCGGTGCGGGAACGATAGCTTCGAATGCGCGCCCGCGCCGATGCCGAGGTAGTCGCCGAACTTCCAATAATTCAGGTTGTGGCGCGCGCGGTGGCCCGGCTTCGCATACGCCGAGACCTCGTAGTGTTCATAGCCGGCGGCGGCCGTGCGCCCGGCGATCATGTCCTGGATGTCGGCGCTCTCGTCGTCGCCCGGCAGCTCGGGCGGGTACTTCGCGAACACCGTGTTCGGTTCCATCGTCAGGTGGTACAGCGACAGGTGCGGCGGCGCGAACGACAGCGCCATGTCGATGTCGGCCTGCGCCTCCGCCAGCGTCTGCCCCGGCAGCGCGTACATCAGGTCGAGGTTGAAATTGTCGAAGTTGGCCTGGGCGATCCCGACGGCCCGGATGGCTTCCTCGGCGTCGTGGATGCGGCCCAGCGCCTGCAAATGCCTGCTGTCGAAGCTCTGGATGCCGATCGACAGGCGGTTGATCCCGCTGGCGCGGAAGGCCTTGAATTTCTCCGCCTCGAACGTGCCGGGATTCGCTTCCATCGTGATCTCGGCGTCGAGATCGAGCGGCAGCAGGGTGCGGAGGTCCGACATCAGCCGGTCCAGCCCCGCCGCCGAGATCAGGCTGGGCGTGCCGCCGCCGATGAACACCGTGTGGATCTTGCGGCCCCAGATCAGCGGCAGCGATTGTTCCAGGTCCGCGCGCAGCGCGTCCAGGTAAGCCTGTTCGGGAATCGGTTCCTTCGACTCGTGCGAATTGAAGTCGCAGTACGGGCATTTGCGCACGCACCACGGCCAGTGGATGTACAGCGCCAGCGGCGGCAGCGCCGTCAGGTTCAGCGCGCCCGGTTGCAGGTATTGCAGCGCGGCTGACGCCGCGTTGCGAGGCGTGGCCGCCGGCCCGACGGGCTTGATCGGAATCATTTCAGTTTCCCGAGCTTGTCGACGAGCGCGCGCAGCGCCTGGCCGCGGTGCGAGACGGCGTTCTTTTCTTCCGGCGCCAGCTCGGCGGCCGTGCGGCCGAATTCCGGCAGCAGGAAGTGCGGATCGTAGCCGAAGCCGCCCGCGCCGCGCGGCGTGTCGACGATCTGGCCGCGCCAGACGCCGTCCGCGATCACGGGTTGCGGATCGTCGGGGTGGCGCACGTACACGAGCACGCAGTAGTAATACGCCGATTTGTCGGCGTGCGCCGCCAGGTCGGCGATCAGCTTCTCGTTGTTGCGGGCGTCCGACTTCGGCTCGCCGGCAAAACGCGCGGAAAGCACGCCCGGCGCGCCGCCGAAGGCGTTCACGCACACGCCGGAATCGTCGGCGAGGGCCGGCAGGCCGGTGAGGCGCGCGGCGTGGCGGGCCTTCTGCAGCGCGTTCTCGACGAAGGTGCCAAACGGTTCTTCCGCTTCGGGAACGTTGAACTCGCCCTGCGGATGCAGTTCGAAGCCGATCGGGCCCAGTAACTGGGCGAATTCCTTGAGCTTGCCCGCGTTGTTGGAGGCAAGGATGAGGCGTTGGGTCATTGCTGTCTCGGTCTGGACGAAGAACTGCGTATTTTACCGCTCATCCCGCGATACGCGCAGCCGGGCACGCTAGGCCCGCGGGAACACCATGCTCGCCTGGAACCCCGGTTCGAGGCGGCGCAGCGCGAGCGTACCCTCGTGCAGCTGGGTGATGGCGGTGACGATGGACAGCCCCAGGCCGTTGCCCGGCAGGTGGCGGCTCTGGTCCACGCGGTAGAAGCGGCGCGTGAGCTTGTCCATGTCCTCGAGCGGCACGCCCTGGCCGTAATCGCGCACGGTCAATGCCGGCGCGCCGTCGACGGTGGCCACTTCCACGTCCACCCGGCCGCCGGTGCGGCCGTACTTGATGGCGTTGTCGATCAGGCTGGCCAGTGCGCTGGCCAGCAGGTCGCGGTCGCCGCGGATGATCGTCGGCGTGCCCGCGAAGCGCAGCGCGACGCCCTGCTCTTCCGCGGCCGCTTCGTACAATTCCGTCATGTCGTGCGCGATGGCGGCCAGGTCGAGTTTTTCGAAGGTGCCCGCACGCACGCCGGATTCCAGCGCGGCGATCTGCAGCAGCTTGTCGAACAGCGAAATGACGCTGTCGATGTCTTCGATGGCCAGGCGCGCGTCGGCGACGAGCGCGTGCGGCTCGGCCGAGGCCTGCAGCGCGCGGTCGAGCCG
>NZ_JBKYMO010000425.1:0-4759 GCF_047302915.1 Massilia sp. CT11-108
GATGCGGGTGCCGTGCACGAACCTCGAGCTGATTGGGAAGGCGGAGAACTTCGAGGATGCGGGGGAGCAGATGGCGCTGCTCACCGCCGCGTATGAGGACGCGAAAGAGGCGTTGCTCGCGCTGCGCTGATCAACCCTGCCGATCCGGCCCGCTGCCGAGCCCCTGCTCGACGGCGAACACCGCCGCCTGCACGCGGCTCGACAGGCCGAGCTTCTTGAGGATGTTCTGCACGTGGATCTTGACCGTACTCTCGGCCAGGTCGAGCACGCGCGCGATCAGCTTGTTGCTTTCGCCGCGGGCCAGGCACGCGAGGATCTCGCGTTCGCGCGGCGTCAGCCTGTCCAGTTCCGACGGCGGCGCGGCCGGCTTGGGTTCGCGCTGTTTCTGCAGCTGGGCCACGAGCTTGGCGGCCATCGATTCGGCCAGGACTGATTCGCCGCCGGCCGCGCGTTCGATGGCGCGCTGCAGGTAGTCGGCGTCGATGTTCTTGATCAAATAGCCCCGCGCGCCCGCATGCAGGGCGGTGGCCAGGTCTTCGCCTTCCTCGGACACGGTCAGCATGATGACCGCCGCCTCGGGCCAGCCCTGCAGGATCAGTTCCAGCGTCTCCACGCCGGTCATGCCGGGCATGTGCAGGTCGAGCAGGATCACGTCGGGTTTCAGTTGCATCGCCCGCTTCACGCCGTCGATGCCGTCGGATGCCTCGCCGACGACGGTGAAGCGCGGATTGCGCTGCAACAGCGAACGTACGCCGCTGCGGAACAACGTGTGATCGTCGACCAGCAGCACGCTGATCGGCTCGCGGGTGTCTTGCCCGATGTCTTCCATCCGAAACTCCATTCGATTCAAGCGGCCCGCCGGTGCGCGCTCGCGACGTGCAGGCGGACGGTGGTGCCGGCGCCGTTCCCGGATTCGATGGCCAGGTCGGCGTTGATATGCCGGGCCCGTTCGCGCATGATGTGCAACCCCACGTGGCTGTCGCCGGATGCGGGCACGGCGACGGAATCGAACCCGACACCATTATCGCTGATCGATAGCGAAAAGTCTTGACCGTCGCGGACCTGCACGAGCACCTTGTCGGCATGCGCGTGTTTACGGATGTTCGACAGCGCTTCCTGCACGATGAACAGGAGCTGCAGCTGCTCCTCGCGCGGGAACGGCAGGCCGCCGCCCCCTTCGGCCTTGAAGCTGGCCTCCACGCCCGTCTGGTCGCGGAACTTGCGCACGGCCTTGCGCAGCGCGCTGTTGAGGTCATCCTCTTCCAGCCGGCTGCGGAAATTCTGCAACAGTTCGCGCACGTCCTCGTAGCTTTCCTTGACGCCCGCACGCAGCAGCGGCACGATCGCGGCCGCATCCTGCTGCTGCCCGTCGTGCAGCGACTGTTCCAGCATCTGCACCTGCAGGTTCAGGAAGTTCAGGCCCTGGGCGATGCTGTCGTGCAGGCCGCGCGCCACCATGTTGCGCTCTTCCGAGATGGCCATTTCGCGCTCGCGCGCCGCGAGCCGCATGTTCTCGACGGCGGTGCCCAGCAGCCGGCCCAGCGTTTCCAGCAGGGCGGTCTCGCGCTCGTTGAACGATGTCTCGGTACGGAAATGCAGGCTGAATACGCCGAGGTGCTGGTCCTGGGCGAAAATCTGCAATACCGACACCGTCGCGAACCCCTCGCGCGCGCAGCGCGACACGTCGGGGCCGGGCACGGCGCGCAGCAGCCTCACGACGGGGTGCCTGCCCTGCGCCGCCTCGCCGCACAGGCAGTCGCCGACCGGCATGCAGCGTTCGGCCTTGACCATCTCGTCGGACAGGCCGGCCTGCACGATGAGGTGCACCTTGTCCGCGTTGGCGTCGATGAGCCGCACCGATCCGCCGTCCGCGCCGAAGTAGCGCATGATGCGCTCGACGAAGCCTTCGCACATCGGCTCCAGCGTCTGGCGCACCTGCAGGAACGCGGCGCTGTCGTACAGCAGCGCCAGTTCGCGGTTCTGGCCTTCCAGCGCGGCCGTCTTGTCGCGTACCTTGTCTTCCAGGCTCGCGTAGACCTGTTCCAGGCGGTCGGCCATCCGGTTGAAACCCGTCGCGAGCTGGCCGAATTCGTCCTGGCTCGCCACGTCGAGGCGGACGCCGAAATCCGTGTCGGCCATGCTGCGCATTCCGGCATGCAGGCGCTCGACCGGGTCGACGATGAGGCTGAACATCAGGTACACGAGGACGACGGTCCCGCCCATCGCCAGCGCCATCAGCGCCAGCTGCGAGCAGCGCAGCCAGAACGTGCGCACCTCGTTGTCCCGTTCGATCAGGCCCACGATGGCGTCGATCTGGGCGACGTAGCCATCGACCCGGCCGAGGAAGTCGCGCAGCGGGGGCAGGCGCTCGTCGCCCCGCGCCTGCAGCACCTGCAGCGCGAGCGGCCGCAGTTCGCGCTGCCAGCGCAGCGTGGCCATGGAAAAGCTGTCGCGGATGGCGGCCGTCGGCGGCAGGCCGAGGGGCCGCTGCGGGTCGCCGCGGTCGATCAGCGCCAGCGTCGCATCGATGGACGCGATCTGCGCCCGCGCGTCGCGCGCGTAGCCGCCGCCGGGCATGTGCACCTCGCGGCCGAGCAGCATCGCGAGCCGGTATTCCTGCTTGCGCACGCCGCCCGTTTCGTTGATGGCGGCCGCCGAGCCTTCCAGCTGCCACGACAGCCACAACGTCGTGCCGATGGCGGTCAGCGCCAGCAGCAGGAAACCGATCAGGGCACCGGCGATGCGGGTCGACAGGCGCAGGTGGCCCGGGATCGGCGGATAATCGGGCGTCGTCGTCATGCCGCGGCGTCCAGCGGCTGGACGAGGTTCGCGATGTTGCGGACGACGAAGATGTCGCCCGGGGCGCAGCCCGTCAGCAGGGCCGGGTCCACGCGCGCATCGCAGCAGCCGATGACGAGCGTGGACGGATGCTGTCCGTCGCGCAGCGAGGCGCGCACGACCGGCTCGCTCATGAAGCGCTGCTGGAAGCGGGAAAAGCCGCGGATGAAGCGTTCGATGTCCTGCATCTCAGCCTCCCGTCTGCGACATGAAGCGGACGATTTTCTCGGGCCGCGCGGTGAAGTCGTGCCGGTGGGGTTTCAGTTCGATGGCGTGGCGGATCGCAGCGTCGAGCTCCGCGTCGCTGGCTCCAGCGCGCAGCAGCGGACGGAATTCGAATTTCTCTTCCTGGCCCAGGCACAGGTACAGGGTGCCGTCCACCGCCAGGCGCACGCGGTTGCAGGTGGCGCAGAAATGCTGCGACATCGGCGTGATGAAGCCGATGCTGCTCCTGCCGTCGCGCGTGGCGAGGTAGCGCGCCGGACCGCCGCCCAGTTCCAGCGCCTGCGGCACCAGGTCGAATCGTTGCTGCAGGCGTTCGCGCACGGGCTGCAGGTCCATGTAGGCGGCGTTCTGTCCGGTCTCTCCCATCGGCATCACCTCGATCAGGCGCAGCACGAAGCCGTGGCCGATGCAGAACTCGGCCATGCGCTCGATCTCGCCGTCGTTCACGCCGCGCATCGCGACCATGTTGATCTTGATGGGATCGAACCCGGCCTCCTTGCCGGCCATGATGCCGTCCAGGATGCGCGCGTGGCTGTCGCGGCCCGTGATCGATTCCATGCATCGCCGGTCCAGCGTGTCGAGGCTGACGTTGATGCGTGCGACGCCGGCCTTGCGCAGCGCCTCGGCGTGGCGGCGCAGGGTCGTGGCATTGGTCGACAGCGACAGGTCGTCCACGCCGGGGATGGCGGCGATACGGCCGGCCAGGTCGGTGACATGGCGGCGCAGCAGCGGCTCGCCGCCCGTCAGGCGGATGCGGCGCGTGCCGAGGCGGGCGAACGCGCGCAGCAGGCGTTCGATCTCGTCGAACGTGAGCCAGTCCTCCGGTTCCTCGAACCCCTTGAAACCCGTCGGCATGCAATACGTGCAACGCAGGTCGCAGCGGTCCGTCACGGACAGGCGCAGGTATTCGATCGTTCGGCCGTAGCGGTCGCGCAACATCGCGGTTCTCCAAAGGGTTGATGGTGAAGATTGTAGAGACCGCGCGCCACTCTGGCAGTCGGCATGACGGATGACGGGAGCTAGTTCTTTCGGCGTATGTCAGGCCACGCGGCCTGCCGCTAGACTCAGTTTCCTATTGGCAAGAAAGTGTCGAAACGAAAGGAATTCATATGGCAATGTCAAATTTCAGGATCGGCACGCGCCTTGCCGCCGGCTTCGGCCTCGTGCTGGTGCTGCTCGCGCTTGTGGTCGCGGTCGGGCTGCAGCGCTTCCACGATGTCGGCCAGGCGACGGCGGCCCTGATCGACGACGACTGGGCCAAGGCGGAAGCCGCCGCCACCATCGACACGATGACGCGGGCGAACGCGCGCCGCACGCTGGAACTGTTCATCGCGCCGGACGACGGCTACCGCACCCGGGTGCGCGAGAAGATCGCATCGAACCGGCACGAGATCGACGGCGCGCTGGCCACGTTGCGCCGCCTGGTCGCCAGCGACGAAGGCAAGGCCGTGCTGGCCCGCGTGGCCGAGCGGCGCGAGGCGTACGTGGCCTCGTTCACGCAGGTGAACGCCCTCGTCGACGCGGGCAAGCGCGACGAGGCGCAGCAACTGGTGCTGGCGGAAACCCTGCCGCGCCTGGACGTGTTGCAGCAGGCCGTGCACGATCTCAACGTCCTGCAGAAGGGGCGCGCGGTCGATGCGGGCAAGGCCGTGCAGGACCGGATCGCGTCGGGCCGGGTGCTGATGCTGGCGCTGGG
>NZ_JBKYMO010000426.1:0-4755 GCF_047302915.1 Massilia sp. CT11-108
CGCGCGGGCCGACGCCATGCTGGCGCTGGCCGCGATGGTGGGCGCGGTGACGCTCGCGCGGGCGGTCGACGATCCGGCGCTGGGCGACGAGATCCTGGCCGCGACGCGGCAGCGACTCCTGGACTAAATCAACGCCGGCGCTGGGCCGTCTGCTGCCGAGCTGTTATACTGTATAAAAACACAGTCATCCCAGCGCCGCCATGCCGAACTTCACGCCCATCGACCTTGGTCCAACGATACCGGAAGCGATCACGACCGGCGCGAGCGGTCGCCTGCACGTCAAGATGTACCGCCAGGCCGAGGACGCGATCACGGAAGCGACCACGGACATCGAACTGGCGCGCGAATTCATCGCCCACGGCGAACTGAGCGCGAAATCCATCCAGAACACCCAAAAGGAATTGTTCCGCTTCCTGACCTGGTGCCGCGAGGAAGCGAAAAAGACGCTGGCCCAGCTGAACGTCGCCGACCTGAACGCGTACAAGGAATTCCTCAAGAACCCGCCGCCCGAGTGGGTCTGCACGACGAAATGGCCACGCACCGATGCGCGCTACCGGCCGTTCACGGGACCGCTGTCCGACGCGAGCCGGAGACAGGCGATGATCGCCGTGAAGGGCCTGCTGGGTTTTGCCGAGCAGACGGGCTATCTGCGCCGCAACCCGGGCGCGCTCGTGCGCAACGTCCGGGCGCCGTCCGCGAGCCGCATTACGCGCTACCTGACGCAGGGCGCGATCGCGCTGGCGCTGGAGACCGTCGCACACCGTGCTGCCGACACGCCGGCCGCGCTCAAGCGCCGCGCCCGCGACCGCTTCCTGCTCGTCGCCTTCGCGCATACGGGTGCGCGCCTGAACGAGATCGTGGGTGCATCGATGGGCTCGATCTACACGGAAGGGAATGGCCGCTGGTGGATCGACGTCCTCGGCAAGGGCAACAAGCCGCGCCGCCTGCCGGTGCCGCCGGACATGCTGGACGCGTTTCGAACCTACCGCCAGGCGTTCGGCCTGTTGCCGCAGACGGGTCGGACCGACCGCACGCCGCTCGTCCTGTCCAGCCGCAGCCGCGAGCTCGCGCGCATCACGGACGAAGCGGCCTCGGAAGCCATCAAGGCGATCTTCGCCGACGCGGCAGGCGTGGCGGACGGGCGCGGCGACGCCGACACGGCCGCCACGCTGCGCCAGGCATCCGCGCACTGGCTGCGCCACAGCATGCTGACGAACCATGCGAACAACGGCGTGCAGCTGAAGACGCTGCAGGACACGGCGGGCCATGCGAACATCGCGACGACGGCCGCTTATCTGCACAAGACCGACAACGAGCGCTACGACGAGATCATCGCTTCCGTGAACGGCCGCGGCATCCTGTAAGCGCCTTACGCTGCGCGTTTTCGTGACTATACTGGATGCATGGTGCTTCCAGCTCACGCTACCAGCGGTATCGACGGCGAGGTGATCCTGCGCCCGGTGAGCCCGGTCGAATGGCCGTGCATGGTCAACCAGCGCCCGTACCAGGCGCTGATCGCCGTGGCGGATGGGGCAGGGCGCCGCGTGGCGGAGGTCCGCAGCGATTCCGACGGCCGGTTCCGCATCATCCTCGAGCCCGGCACGTACGTCCTGCAACCGGAATCCGAGGCCATCTATCCGCAGGCGCCGGCGCAAACGGTCACGGTGGGAAAGGACCAGTTCACGCCGGTACGCATCATTTACGACAGCGGCATCCGCTGATCACGACGCGAAGCCGATGCCGACGATCCGGCTGCCCCAGTCGTGGTTGGTCAGGACATCCTCATTGACCAGCCACGCGCGCCGCGTGTTGCGCGGATCCACCGTCACTGCCGAATAATCGCCCCAGCGGCCGCCCGTGAAGAACGTCGGACTCGTGAACGCCGCGATGCCCGGGCTCAGCGAATACGTGGTGCCGTTGTTGTGGTCGAAGCCCGAGAACCGCACCTGGGCGTTGGTACCGCGTGGCGGGTCGGTCATCGTCCAGGTCACGTAGATGTCGTTCGCGCCGTTGGCGGCGATCGCCGCGTTGAAGTCGAACGACGTCGACGTCCCGAAGAAGAACGCGCTCTGCACGAGCGCACTGGTGGCCGTATTGATCTGGTAGAACTTGGGCGCCGCATAGCCCACCAGGTTGACGGTATGAACCTGCCACAGGAAGTCGCCGGTCTGCGTACTGGCGTTGACGAAGCGGCCGTCGAGCGTATCCAGCGTGGACGTCGTGCCCGGCTGCGGCGCGTCGGGCGGGGCGGTGTAGGCGGGCACCGCCACGCTCACCGGTCCCGTCAGCTGGATCGCGTTCGGCCGGCTCGAATTGGTGAGCGTGTAGAGGCTCAGACTGCTGCCGCCCGATGCGGCGACCAGGTACGTGCGGGCATTCTGGTCGAGCACGATCGGCGGCGCGAGCGTGGCGCGCAGGCCCGTGAAGACGGGAACCGAGAAGCCGAGCCCGTTGTACAGGCGCGCTTTCGCCACCGCAAACATGTCCGCACCCCGGAATCCGCCGGACGACGTGAAGACGTTGGCCGTGATGATGACCGCGTCCTGGTCGTAGCCGAGCTGCGGGTAATCCCAGAAATCGCCCGCATTGAAGGTCACGTTCAGCGCGTAGATGAAATACGAGCCGAGCGGATTCGACGTGGTGGAGATCGCGACGAAGAAGAGCTGGCGCGTGCTCGACTCCTGGAACGCGTCCGCCGTGACGACCCAGCGGTTCCACACGCTGTCGTACACGGCGCGCGGGTCGAACAGCACGCGGGTGCTATAGCCGAAGAAGGCGGCCAGCGAAATGCTGGTGCGCTGGCTGGGATTGGTCCGCAGGAAGATATCGATGTGGGAGTTGGTCACCTCGACGAAATGATCGAGACCCACCGCGCCATGCGTGTCCGGCGGCATCAGGCCGTCGACGTCGGTCGCACCCGCGAAATTCGGACCGACGAGGACGATGGGCGCGCGGGGGAGGGCTTCGGCTTCCATGTCCGCCTCGACCGGCTTCTCGCCCATCCGGTCCTGTGCCCGCAGTTTCGATTTAAGTTCTTCATACTCGGCCGCAGGCATCGTCGGCAGGAAGGGCTTCGATTTTCCCTGGGCGACCGCACGCGCATTCGGCGCCACATTGCTTTCCATGTCTTGCAGCATGGTCTCCACAGTCCTCAGTTGCGGCGCTGCGGCCTCCAGTTGAGTCCCGATTTCGATAGCAGAATGTTTCACGACAGTACTCCTTTCCATTGAAATAGCTTGCAGCATTGGAACCGGCAGAGGGCAGGCGCCATTCCCGCGCCGTCCACTATCGTGACAAACGGGCTCGGCGTTGTTGATAGGGGTCAGGGCGAGAGAGCGCGTCTTTTGGGAAGGAGTTTCCTACTGGAGCGGGAAAATACTGACGATTGAAAAGGCAGACTTGCCTATTCGGTCGGATAATGAGGTCATTTCGGCTGTATATTGTTGACTCGGAATATTTTTAACCGCCCTTTTATTCAAATCGACATTATTTCCACTAATGTCGAGTTTATTAGGCTTGAATAAGACCCCGATAGGGGAAAGAAAAGGTTTGGGAATATCCGCTTTCGTCAGCATTATCGGAATTTATTTGACTGCAAACCCTGTTGTCGCTCAACTCTCGCAGAATCGGGGCGAGATGGCGTTACGAATTGCGGAGCCTGCCATTTCATTTTTTATTGCGATTGATGTTCCCTCGGTGTCCGGGCTTGGCTGGCGACGCCACGGGGCATCGCGAGTTCTCAGCACCACCGAAACAAGACTTGGCGCATCGACTTCCGAAGCGTGCCGCCTGATCCGGGAGCTACGGCATCGATATCGATGCCGCGCCGCGGCCTACGTCCTGAGGCACCGCTGAGACGAGGCAATACCATTCGAATTGCGGAGCGCACCGCGAGCTCTCAGGCACCGCCGAGACGATGCGGCCCATCCAAACTGCGGAGCGCGCCTCCCGATGCCGCAGGCGCGGCTTCGATCCCGATTGGATTCCAGCGCCGCCTGCAGATCGACGCCCGAGGTCGGGCAGGCTGATTCAACTCGATTGCGCGCACGCGCGCGGCGCCGAGACGTTCTCGGAGCCCACGGAGCTGGCGACACGGCCGTAGGCAGCCCGGCCACCGCGTCCAGACCCCGATGCCATGGCAAGACGAGCGCGTGCACATGGCAGTGATCCATCTGCCTCCGGGACGACATGTACGACATGCCCGACGTTCTGCCGGAAAGCAGTTTACTCTGCCAGGGAAGGCATCCCTCGGCTGTCTCGATAAACGTCATTTGACATAATATAGATTATGCGAAATTCGACGTCGCCGTGATTCGTCACGAAAATCAACAGTACGCGCATGGTTTAAACGGATGCTTATACCGGCTACATTGAAGCCGACAGCAAGCTAGAAGGTCCAAAATTTCACGCTTTGAGACGCCTGCCAACAGCAGGCGTTTTTTTTTGACCTCGACAACGCGATACTGCTTCCTCAACCGGGCCTGCCCGAAACGGCCGTCGCGGAGATTACGGATAACCCAATACGAGCGCCGTATTTCACTGTAGATCGTTTGAAGCTCCGTCGGCCCAAGACTGTCGTATGGAAACAACTCTAGTTGCATATCGGAAATATACCAAATCCCCTGCAACCGTACCGAGCCCGCGCCCTTGAGGGCCGCTTGGGATACTCGGGGGCGGTTTATGGGCCGCGGCATAAGCGGGCCCACACCCCCCCCCGCCCCCCCACCCCCCCCCCCGGCGGGGCGCAGGGCCCCC
>NZ_JBKYMO010000427.1:0-4751 GCF_047302915.1 Massilia sp. CT11-108
GCTCGGGCGAACTGGCCGTGCGCGGCCTGCAGGCCGGGACGGCGCAGCTGCGCATGAACGGGCCGGGCAACGTCGCGCTGGCCGGCACGGTGGGCGACCTGAACGTGGAACTGGCCGGCTCGGGCGATCTCGATGCGGCCGGCCTCAAGGCGGGCAAGGCGACGGTGCGGGCCCGCGGCCCCGGCGGCGTCACGCTGGCGAACGTGGGCGATACGCTGGACGCGGCCCTGTCGGGCTCCGGCGGCCTCAAGGCGAGCATGTCCGGCAAGCGCCTGCTGTTGCGCATGAACGGTCCGGGCGACGCCCGCATCGACGGCAACGTCGCGCAGGTCGACGCGCAGATCGCCGGCTCGGGCAGCCTCGATGGCCATGGCCTGACGGCCGCCCATGCGGACATCGTCGTGCACGGACCGGGCACCGCGTCGGTCAACGTCGTCTCTCAGCCCGACCGCGCGGACACGAAGACCGTCGCGCGCGGCCAGCTGCTGCTCGTCGACCGCAGCGGTTCGCACACGGCCCGGTAAGGAGGTCGCCATGCTGTCCACGATGTTGCCTATACTCGCCCGCCTGAAACGCCGCCTCGCGCCGGCGTCGGCCCCCGCCGTGCGCGTGTTCCCGGACTGCTTCGCCGCCGGCGATACCGTCGTGCCGTGGGCGGACGTGAGCCGCGTGCTGGCCTATGCGAACGAGGACGGCCTGCGACCATCCGCGCGCCGGGCAACGTGCCGCCCACGGCTGAACGCCTGGTCCTTGTGCTAATGTAGCGGGCGCCGCCCACGACACGCCCAAGGATATCGATGACGTCATTCCCAGTCCGCCTCGCGCCGCTCATCGGTGCAGTGGCGCTCGCCGGTTTCGCGCACGCGCAGACGGCGCCGCAGTATACGGAACTCCCGTCCGAGACCCCGGCCGAATTCAGGGCGCCCGACGCCGGCTTCAACTACGTGAAGCGCACGGTCATGATCCCGATGCGCGACGGGACGAAGCTGAACACCATCATCATCGTGCCGAAGGGCGTGCACGACGCACCCATCCTGCTCACGCGCACGCCGTACGATGCGTCCAGCCTCGTGAACCACGCGGACAGCTCCGACCTGGAGACGATCCTGACGGGCTACGACAACGCGGCCGACGTCATCGCCGGGGAAGGCTATATCCGCGTCGTGCAGGACGTGCGCGGCAAGTACGGGTCCGAAGGCGACTACGTGATGAACCGCCCGCTGCATGGGCCGCTGAACCCGACGCCCGTCGACCACTCGACCGACACGTACGACACGATCGAGTGGCTGACGAAGAACGTGCCGGAGACGAACGGCCGCGTGGGCATCATCGGCATTTCGTACGACGGCTTCCTGCCGCTGATGGCGCTCGTGAACCCGCACCCAGCGCTGAAGGTCGCGGTGCCGATGAATCCGATGGTGGACGGCTGGAAGGGCGACGACTGGTTCCACAACGGCGCCTTCCGGCAGATCAATATGTCGTACATGCTCGAACAGGTCGTCACGCGCGCGAACACGGCCAAGTGGCCCATCACGAACTACGACGACTACGACATGTACCTGCGCGCCGCTTCCGCGGGCGCGCTGGGCCGCGAGCGGGGCCTGGAACAGAGCGGCTTCTGGAACAAGGTCGTCGCGCATCCGGCGTACGACGCGTTCTGGCGGCAGCAGGCGATGGACGGCATCCTCGCGCGCCAGCCCGTCACGGTGCCGACACTCCTCGTGCACAGTTATTGGGACGCGGAAGACATCTACGGCGCCATCGCCGTGTGGAAGGCCATCAAGCCGCATGACACGGAGAACAAGGTATTCCTGTCGCTGGGCCCGTGGTCGCACGGCGGCTCGATCGGCGACGGCGCCACGCTCGGCGCCCTGAAATTCGGCAGCGACACGGCGCTGTACTGGCGCCAGCAGGTCTTGAAACCGTTCCTCGCGCGCTACCTGAAAGGGGATGCGAGTGTACCCGCGATCCCGACGGTGACCGCGTTCGAAACGGGCACGAACAAGTGGCGCAACCTGCCCGCGTGGCCGGGCGGCGCCATCGAACCCGTCGCGCTGCGCCTCGCCGCGAACCAGAAGGCCCGGTTGGGCGGCGCGGCCGATGCGAAGGGCTACGACGAATACGTGTCCGACCCGGCCAAGCCCGTGCCGTTCCGCCAGCGTCCGATCCCGCCATACGGCTATGACGAAGCGAAGGGACAGACGTGGCCGCGCTGGCTCGTCGACGACCAGCGCGAGGCGTCGGGCCGCACGGACGTCGCGACGTTCGTGTCCGACGTCCTGACGGCGCCCGTGAAAATCAGCGGCGAGCCGGTCGCGCACCTCGTCGCGTCGACGAGCGGCACGGATTCCGACTGGGTCGTGAAGCTGATCGACGTGTACCCGGACCAGGTGGGGTCGCAGCCGGCGATGGGCGGCTACCAGCTGATGGTGGCCGGCGACATCTTCCGCGGCCGCTACCGCGAAGGCTTCGACAAGCCGAAAGCGCTGGCGCCGAACAAGGCGCTGGCGTACCGCTTCGGCCTGCCGACGGCGAACCACGTGTTCCTGCCCGGCCACCGCATCATGGTGCAGGTGCAATCGAGCTGGTTCCCGCTGTACGACCGCAATCCGCAGACGTTCGTGCCGAACATCTTCTTCGCCCAGCCGGGCGACTACCGCAAGGCCACGCAGCGCGTCTACCACAGCAGCTACGTCGAACTGCCGCTCGTGAAAGCGGCGCAATGACGGGCGGCGTGCGCACCTGGCACGGCAGCTGCCACTGCGGTGCCGTGCGCACGGAGCGCCACCTGTTCTGCGCCACGTGCGGCATCCGGCCGTTCGGCACGGGCACGTCGCCGCGCTGGGGAGATTACGTCGCGGTCAGCGTGCACTGCCTGGACGACCTGCCGGCCGACGCACGCGCGGCGCTGCCCGTCACATACCTGAACGGCCGTGACGACGACTGGGACAATCCGCCGGCCGGCCTGCGTCAGTTATAATTCCATTTTTCCGAAGAAATCCTTCTGTTTACTTCGCTTTTTCAAGATCTGTCATTGTCCTATTCTCTTGCCTTGACAACGGCCCTCCCGGCCGCGATTCTTGTTATTGATGAGAGACGACCATGAAACGCATCCTGCTTTTCCTTGCCACCAACCTCGCCATCATGCTCGTGCTTGGCATCACGGCGAGCCTGCTGGGCGTTAACCATTACCTGACGGCCAAGGGCCTGAACCTGGGCGCCCTGCTCGTCTTCGCCGGCCTGATGGGCTTCGGCGGCGCGTTCATTTCGCTGTGGCTGTCGAAGCCCATCGCGAAATGGTCGACCGGTGCGCGCGTGATCGCGCAGCCGTCCAACCCCACCGAGCGCTGGCTGCTCGACACCGTCGCCCGCCAGGCGCAGAAGGCCGGCATCGCGATGCCGGAAGTCGCGATCTACGAAGGCGCACCGAACGCATTCGCGACCGGCGCGACGAAGAACGCGTCGCTCGTCGCCGTGTCGACGGGCCTGCTGACGTCGATGACGCACGATGAAGTGGAAGCGGTGCTGGCGCACGAAGTGGCGCACGTCGCGAACGGCGACATGGTGACGCTCACGCTGATCCAGGGCGTCGTGAACACGTTCGTGATCTTCCTGGCGCGCGTCGTCGCATACGCCGTCGACCAGTTCCTGCGCCGCGACGGCGAGGAGCGCGGCCCCGGCATCGCGTTCACGATCACCTCCGTCGTGTGCGACCTGCTGTTCGGCCTCGTGGCCAGCATCATCGTGGCCTGGTTCTCGCGCCAGCGCGAATACCGCGCCGACCGCGGCGCCGCGCAGATCATGGGCACGCCCCGTCCGATGATCGCCGCGCTCCGTCGCCTGGGCGGCCTGGATCACGCCGACCTGCCGAAGAACCTGGCCGCGTCGGGCATCGCCGGCGGCGGCGTGCTGGCCCTGTTCAGCAGCCACCCGTCGTGCGAGGACCGCATCGCGGCCTTGCAGCAGGCATGACGGACCGGCGCGCGTCCAGGCTTCTCGTGCCGGCGCTGTTCGCGCTGGCGCTGGGCGTCCTCCTGCAGCACTTCCTCGGCGCGCTGGCCTGGGCCGGCCTGCTCGCTGTGATCACCTGGCCCGCGCACGTCCACCTGCAGCGCCGCGGCTGGCCGCCCGCCGCCAGCGCGGCCTGCCTCGTGGGCCTGCTGATCCTCGGTTTCGTCGGCCCATCCATCGTGTTGCTGAATACGCTGGGCGGCGAACTGGCCGGCGTGCAGCGCCTCCTGGCCCGCGCCAACGAGACGGGCATCCCCGTCCCCGCCTGGATCGCGCACCTGCCGATGGTGGCCGAACACGCGGTCCAGTGGTGGAACGAACACCTTGCCCTGCCCGGCGGCTTGAACCGCCTCGTCGGCAGCGCGGCCGGCGACTTCGCCCCGCACCTGACGGGCGCCGCGCGCCTGTGGGGCTCGACGATCCTCGCGAATGCGCTGTACCTGTTCCTCGCCCTGCTCACCCTGTTCGTGCTGTACCTGCACGGCCCCGCCGCCATCCGCCACGTCGACACGGCTGGCATGCGCGCGCTGCCGCGCCAGTATCCGATGCTGCGCCGCGTGTTCCCCCTGTCCGTGCGCGGCACCGCGCTGGGCCTCGTCTCCGTCGCCATCCTCGAAGGCTGCGTGCGGGACGCCTACATCGCCGTGCGCTAAATCTCGCATGCGCTGGACACCGCCAAGCACACGACGACTTTTACGCGCCTGTACAAGTTGCCGGCCGGCGGCACCCTGATCGACTCC
>NZ_JBKYMO010000428.1:0-4750 GCF_047302915.1 Massilia sp. CT11-108
GTCGTGCCGCACGCGCTGGTCGACGCGGCCCGTGCCGCCGTCGAGCGCGAATACCGCTCGCCGGACGGCAAGCCGGCCACGATCTACGTCTGCAAGCCGGCCGCCGGCGCGGGCAAAGTCAATCCATGATGTACGAGGCGGCGGCCGGACGCTATGGCTCGATGCCCTACCCGCATTGCGGCCGCAGCGGCCTGCGGCTGTCCGCCGTGTCGCTGGGGTTGTGGCACAACTTCGGCGGCAATGACGATTTCGATCGCCAGCGCTGGATCGTGCGCGCGGCGTTCGACAACGGCGTCACGTGCTTCGACCTCGCCAACAACTATGGCCCGCCGCCCGGGTCGGCCGAGGAAAACTTCGGCCGCCTGCTCGCGCGGGACTTGAAGCCGTACCGCGACGAAATGGTCGTGTGCACGAAAGCCGGCTACACGATGTGGCCTGGACCGTATGGCGACTGGGGCAGCCGCAAATACCTCGTCGCGAGCCTGGACCAGAGCCTCAGGCGCATGGGCCTGGACTACGTCGACATCTTCTATCACCACCGTCCCGATCCCGCCACGCCGCTGGAAGAGACGATGGCGGCACTCGACTACATCGTGCGCAGCGGCCGCGCGCTGTATGCGGGCATCTCGAACTACAACGGCGAGCGCACGGCCGCCGCGGCGGCGGAACTGCGCCGCCTGGGCACGCCGTTCGTGATCCACCAGATGCGCTACAACATGCTGGTGCGCCAGCCGGAGGCGGACCTGCTTCCCGTGCTGGAGCGCGAAGGCATCGGCGGCATCGCGTTCTCGCCGCTGGCCCAGGGCCTGCTGACGGACCGCTACCTCGGCGGCACGCTGCCGGCCGATTCGCGCGCGGCGGGCAAGGTCGGTTTCCTGAAGCCGGAGCACATCACGCCGGAGCGCCTGCGCATCATCGAGGCGCTGAACCAGGTCGCGCAGGCGGGCGGGCGCACGCTCGCGCAGCTCGCGCTGGGCTGGGTAAGACGCCAGCCTTCGATTGCCTCCGTGCTGATCGGCGCGAGCAGGCCGCAGCAGGTGCTGGATGCCGTGCGCGCGGTGGAGATGGCGCCGCTGGCGGGCGACGAGATCGCGGCGATCGAGGCGATCCTGGCCTCGCAGTAGCCGAAAAAAAACGGCACGCCGCCACAGGGACGACGGCGTGCCGGCGGCAACGACAGGACGGCACCGCCGTACCGTCCCGGCTTCCTGAAAGCGGTGCGAGGCGGCTAGTGGAAGGTGAAGCCGCCGTCCACGTTGACGGACTGGCCGGTCACGTTCTCCATCGTCGCGAGAAAGACCGCCATGCGGCCCATGTCCTCGGGTGTCTGGGCGCGGCCCTGCGGGATGAGCGTGAGCTGGTGGCGCGCCCAGGAATCCTCGACCGACTCCCCCTCCTGCTTCCATTCGTCGGCGAGACGGTCCCACATATAGGTGCGCACGACGCCGGGACAGATGGCGTTCACCGTGATGCCCTCCTGTGCCACTTCCTTGGCCAGCGCGTTCGTGAACCCGACCACCGCGAACTTCGACGCGCTGTAGTGAGCGAGATTGGGAAAGCCTTCCTTGCCCGCGATCGACGCGACGTTGATGATGCGGCCCCACCCCTGCCCGCGCATCGGCGCCAGCGCGGCACGGCATCCCAGGAACGTACCCTTGGCGTTGACGTCCATGACGACGTCCCAGTCCTTCTCCGTCAGGTCCGCGACCGGGCGGATGTTGATGACGCCCGCGCAGTTGACGAGGATGCCCAGCGCGCCGAACGCCGCGACGGCCTCGTCGACCATGGCCTGCACCTGCGCGGCGTCGGTCACGTCCACGCGCCGGGTGAGCGCGCGCCGGCCCAGCGCCCTGACTTCGTCCGCCGTCGCCTGCATGGTATCCTCCAGCAGGTCGGCAATCAGCACGTCGGCCCCGGCGCGCGCGAGTTCCAGCACGATGCCCTTGCCGATACCGCGCGCACCGCCCGTCACGATGGCCGAGCGGCCGGCCAGCGGCAGTAAATTCGACATATCCGTCTCCTCATTGTTGGTTGGTCCCGAACGATGTTGCCGCCGGACTGAACGCAACTAGCGTGCCAGTGGCGGCACGGACGGGAAATCAGGGGGAAAACGGAGAATGGCGGGCCGCGCGTGCGACAGGTGTCGCAGCACCATCCGTATCGCGGCCGACAGGTGTCGCGGCGGACGCCTCAGCACCCGATCCTCAGCACCAATTCTTATCGGGCTTCATGTCGAGGCGGTGCGCCGCGTCGATCACGTCCTGCAGTTCCACCGGGTCGCTGAACGGGTCTTCGTCCAGCGCGGTGACGCGGTTCAGCTCCTTCTGCCAGCGCCGCAACTCGTCGACGTAGGCCTGGTCGGGCACCCGTTCCAGGTCGCCGCCCTTGTCGACGAGGTCGTGGATTCCGTTGTGCACCCACTCGCCGGTATGCCAGTCCGGCATGTCGATACCCGGGAACAGGCAGATGCCCTGCAGGTCCATCCCGCGCCGCACGGCCGCCAGCGATTCGCACATCACATCGTGCAGCCAGCTGGCGCGCCCGCGACCGAGGCCGCTCGTCTCGCCGATGATCATCGGCCTGCGATAGCGTTGCCAGACCGTCTCCAGCATGTCGCACAGCGGCGCGATGCGGTCGTCGTCCGGGGCCAGCGGCGCGTGCGGGCCGTGCTCGCGGTACTCCATCTGCCCGAACGAATACGAGTTCGCGCCGACGATGTCCAGCACCTCGGGCGATCCGCCGAACTCGGGGTGCTCGCGGCCGTACAGGATGTCCCACGCGAGGAAGGTGTCGACTTCCGTTTCATGGCGTGCCGCCTCCACCTGGTCCGGACGGTCGCGCGGCGCGACGACGCGCACCAGCGGATCCACGTGCACCATGCGCGCCTCCGGATCGACTTCGCGGATCGCCTTCACGCCCGCGATCGCGGCGCGGCACAGCGCCAGACGCAACTGCATGCGGTCATCGCGCGAACAACGGTACGGCGCGGCCCAGCCCCACTCGCCGGCGCAGAACGAAAAGAAGGTGATCTCGTTGATCGGCGTGAAAAAGTGTGGGCCGCGGACCTTCGGCACCACGTATGCGGCGGCCGCGCGGCAGTAACTTGCGAAACGGTCCACGAACGCATCGTCGAATGGATCGAGATCGTCCGGATAGCCGTAGTGGCACAGGTCCCAGACCGGGATGACCTTGGCCGCGTTCATCGCGGCGATGTACGAGTCCAGCCCGGAAAAATCGTAGCGGCCGCCCTTGTCCACCATGGGCCACGGGATGCCCTCGCGGGCGACGGCGATGCCGAGGCGGGCAAGCCGCGCGTAGTCTTCGCCGGCATGGCGGTCATGCCCCGTTTCCGCCACCAGGTTGCGGCGGACGCGGTCTTTTCCCCACAGGAAGGTGGAGCATTCGAAACCGGACAGGAAAAAAGTGGGAAAGATTCCGGGACGCTGTGCCACGCGGCTCTCCTTTCGATTCTCGGGCGGAGCCGAGTATAGCCCGGACTCGAAAACCGGCCGTGCACGCTTGCCGCAGGACTACTTGTCGTCCTTACCGGCAAACCACGTCGCCAGCGCGGACCCCGACAGGTTGTGCCACACGCTGAACAAGGCACTCGGCACGGCCGCCAGCGGGCTGAAATGCGCCGCCGCCAGCGCCGCGCCGAGGCCGGAGTTCTGCATGCCGGTCTCGAACATCACCGCCTTGCGCTTGGCGAGGTCCATGCCGAACAGCCGCGCGAACAGATAGCCAAGCGCGAATCCGAGCAGGTTGTGCAGGATGACGGCCGCGAACATCAAGAGGCCGTTCGTCAGCAGCTTGCTTTGGTTCAGGGCGACGATGATCGCGATGATCAGCACGATCGCCACCGTGGACACGAGCGGCAGCGCCTTCACGCTGGCCGCGGCCTGCCGGCGGAACAGCGTCTTGGCGACGATGCCCAGCGCGATCGGCAGGATCACGACCTGCACGATGTCCATGAACAGCGACGTCGTATTAATCTGCATCCACGCACCTGCCAGCAGCGACACGAGCGCCGGCGTGGCGAACGGCGCGATCAGCGTGGACACCGCGCCGATCGATACGCCCAGCGCCACGTCGCCGCGCGACAGGAACGTCATCACGTTGGACGCGGTGCCGCTGGGGCAGCAGCCGACGAGGATCACGCCGACCGCGATGTCCGGCGGCAGGCGCAGCGCGATGGCCAGCACGTACGCGATGCCGGGCATGATGAGGTAGTGGCCGACGACGCCGATCGCGACGTCCTTCGGCCGCCGGAACACCTCGCGGAAGTCTTCCGTGGACAACGTGAGCCCCATGCCGAACATGACAATGCCCAGCAGCGGCGCGATCCAGCCTTTATAACCGACGAACAGCTGGGGCGCGAAGAATCCGAGGGCGGCGAACAGCAGCACCCACAACGAGAAGGTCTTGCCGACGAAGGCGCTGGCTTTTTCGATGGCGTTCACGCTGGGGTCTCCTGATCTGATGGGTCCGCCATTATATGTCCGCCACCCTGACCATTGGCCGGTGCATGGCGGCGCGAACCGCGTTAGCATGGCCCCATCATGACCGACACCTCACCCACCCGCCTGCCGATCGGCACCGCCGACGGCGTCCAGTTCGACGTCGTCGCCTGGGGCCCATCCCACGCCGACGTCGACTTCAGCGTCGCCTGCATGTTCGAGCATGAACTCGGCGGCGGCATGGCCGGCGGCCTGCTCGCGCTGGACCAGGCGCTCGGCGGCCAGTTGTCGCG
>NZ_JBKYMO010000429.1:0-4737 GCF_047302915.1 Massilia sp. CT11-108
AAAAACAAAAAAATAATAAAAAAACAAATTTCTTGTGCCCCCCCCCCCCGGCCCCCCCCCCCCCCGGGGCCCCCCACGGTTGCTTAAAACGCCATCCGAACACCGGCGCGATAGGTGCGGCCGATCACGTCATACAGCGCCGGATTGATACCGATACTGAGGTTCGTCTGCGGCACGAGCACCGGCCCGCGGTCGGCCAGGTTGTCGATCTTGAAGTACAACATCGAGTCCTTCGCGAACGTGTACGTCGCACCGAAGTCGATGTACGTGGCGCCCGGCAGGTGGTTGTCGTAGATCGTCGGATGCGCCGCGGTCGGCACCGGGCAGTTGGTCTGGCACTCGATGAACTCGTTGCTGAACACACCGGCGCTGACCCAGCGCTCGGTCAGGCTGAGACCCAGCTTGCCGTCGTCCCACGACTGGGTCAGGAGCGCCTTCCACTTCGGCGTGCTGCCCGCCATGTTGCCAGCGCCCTCGCTCGGCGTCGTGCCCGGCACGCCCGGGTCGGACACCGAGTGGATCGTGCGCGTCGCCATGCCGCGCAACGTGAACATGCCCGGCAGGCCGTAATCACGCAGGTTCGTGCGGTACGCCGTCTCGATGTCGACGCCGCGCGTGTGCAGCGACGCGAAGTTGAAGCTCTGCGCCAGCACGTAGTTCGTGCCGGCCGCACCGTTGATCGACACGGCGCTGCACACGTTCTGGTAGCCCGCGTAGCACAGGTCGACCTCCTGCTGGGGACCCAGCGAGTTGATCACGTTCTTGACCTTGATGTCGTAGTAGTCGACGGACAGGTTGAAGCCGCGCGCCCAGCCGGGTTGCGAGAGCACGATGCCGAACGAATTGTTGCGGGCCACTTCCGGCTTCAGGTCCGGGTTGCCCACGTTGCGCTGCTGGATCTGGATGGACGAACCCTGGTTGTTGTTGACGGCCTGGTTCGTCACCGTCATCGCGGCATACAGCTCGGACAGGTTAGGCGCGCGCACGTCCTTGGAGCTGACGGCGCGCAGGCGCAGGCCGTCGACGGGCGTCTTCCACGTCGCGCCGATCTTCCACGCGCTCGCATGGCCGGCGGTGCTGTATTTTTCTTCGCGGTCGGCGATGTTCAGGTTCGCCTCGCCCCACGTGGCCGACTTCAGGAACGGGATGTTGAACTCGAGGTAGGCTTCCTTCACGTTGAACGCGCCGCGGCCGTTGTGGTAGTTCCCGGCGAACCAGTTGTCGCCGCCGGTCGACAGCGTGGTGTCGAGCGGATAGCTCGGGCCGTAGCGCGACTGCAGGTCCACGCCGGCGCCGTACGGGTCGCCGACCACCGAATAGTCCTCGCGGCGCCATTCGAAACCGGTGGCCATCGAGATCGGCCCGGCCCAGCCTTCGGCCACGTCGCCGTGCACGTTGGCGCTGACGACGTTCTGGCTCGAATCCGTATGCTGCATCGGCCCGTTCAGCGGCGCGATGTACGACCAGCCGGCCATGTTGATCGGCACGTCGCCGAAGATGTTGATCGGCTGGCAGCCGTTGGCGCGCGCGTTGGCGTCACGGCAGACGATGTTGCCGCTGGCGTCGCGCACGGCATCGATCGCGTAGTTGTAGCGGCGGTTCAGGGTGATGTCCTGCACGTGGATGACGGTCGTGTTCTCGCCATGTTCCGCGTACGCGTCATACGACCAGTCCTTGCCGAACAGCGTGAAGCGGCCGTCCGCACCGACGACGAAGCGGCGCTGCGTGCGCGTCGGGAGCACGGAAATATTGGCGGGGAATTCCGCGTTCGCCGTCCCGACCTGCATCACGCCGTTCGGATAGCCGGATGCGCAGCCTGCCGCGATCGACGCCGGCAGGTACGCGTTGTCGCACTTGATGCCGAGGTTGGCCTGCTTGGCCGCGCCCGGGTTCGGCGAGAACACGGATTTCACCTGCGCCCAGTTGCCCGTCACGTAGATCTCGTTATCGGCGTCGAGGTCCCACGACACGCGCGTGTACGCGACCTGGCGCTTGAAGTTCATCGCCAGGTTCGTGCCCGCGCCCACGCTGCCCGCCAGATCGCCGCCCACGCAGAAGTTGCCCACGCAATTCGACCCGTACTGGAACGGGTACGGCGTGCCGCCCGGACCGAATGCCGTGCCTTTCAGCGGGCCGTCCGTGATCAGGCCGTACTTCGCGTACTGGATGTGCTGCGCGTGCTGGATGCTTCTGTAGCGCGGCGCGCCCGCGGCCTGCATCGCCTTCGTCGATTCCTGCAGCGCCGGGTTCTTGTACCAGCTGCGGCCGTTCGCGCCCACTTCGCCGAAGCCCGGCGAATCGATGCCGTTCTCCTTCGTGAACTCGCCGCTCGCCGTCACGTGCAGGCGATCGTTCATGAAGCCCCTGCCCCACGCGGCCTGCAGGGTGCCGTTCTTGTCGTCGTGGTACTTCGTCATGCCGCCTTCGGCATTGAACTTGAAGCCGCTGAATTTTTTGTCGGTGATGAAGTTCACCACGCCGCCCACCGCATCGGAACCGTACGACGCCGACGCGCCGCCCGTCACGACGTCCACGCGTTTTACCAGCAGTTGCGGGAACTGGCTGACGTCCGTGACGCCGGTGACGTTCGCACCGACGACGCGCTGGCCGTCCAGCAGGGTCAGGGTGCGGATCGTGCCGAGGCCGCGCAGCGACAGCGACGACAGGCCCTGCACGCCGCTCGACGTGCTGTACGTGAACGTCGTGCGGCCCGTGCTGCCCTGCAGGGCGGGCAGTTCGGCCAGCGTGTTGAACAGGTTCGGCTTGGCGGATTTCGCCAGGTCGTCGGCCGTCAGCGTCGTCGTCGGCGTCGGCTGGCTGAAACCGCGCGCGGCGATGCGCGAGCCGGAGACGACGACGGTGTTGACGCCCTCCTGGGGTGTGGCCGCCGCCGGCGCGGGTGCGGGTGCCGAAGCGGGATCGGCGGGGGCGGCGGCGGTCTCCTGGGCATGGCCCGGGAGGGCGAGGACGCCGCAGGCACTGGCGACGGCGAGGTGGATCAGGGTCTTGCGGAACTGCTTTGGCATGGTGTCTCCGTTTTTGTTTTATCGGTGTGGTCCGGTTGCGAACCGCGATGCCCGGCAGGGTGCTCTCTTCACCTCATCCCGGTCCGCTGCCTCTGCTTTACGCGGTGGTAACGCTATCTGTTACCGCTATCATTGCGTAAATTGCATTTTGAACCGCATCGTAAATATGCGTCCAATAACTTTTTTTAATCGCTCGATGCCAAAATCGGTATCGCTCTGTATGCAGCCCCAACAATTTGTGCTTGCCCTTTTTCCGCCTCACTTGTACGATGACTGACAATTGTTGACACATCATCGCGCCCGCGCGTCCTTCCCTGGAGACCCAATGAATCCGCAAGAACTCAAGCAAGTCATGTCGTCCGGCCTGCTGTCCTTCCCCATCACCGACTTCGATGCAGAAGGCAACTTCCGCCCCAGCACCTACATCGAACGCCTGGAATGGCTCGCCCCGTACGGCGCCACCGCCCTGTTCGCGGCCGGCGGCACCGGCGAATTCTTTTCGCTGACGCATGACGAGTACTCGCAGGTGATCAAGACCGCCGTCGACACGTGCGCCGGCAAGGTGCCCATCCTCGCCGGCGCCGGCGGCCCGACCCGCGCGGCCATCGCGTTCGCGCAGGAAGCCGAGCGCCTCGGCGCGAAAGGCGTGCTGCTGCTGCCGCACTACCTGACGGAAGCGAGCCAGGATGGCCTCGTCGCGCACGTGGAAGCCGTCTGCAAATCGGTCAAGATCGGCGTCGTGGTGTACAACCGCGCGCAGTGCCGGCTGACGCCGGACTCGCTGGAAAAGCTGGCCGACCGCTGCCCGAACCTGATCGGCTTCAAGGACGGCATCGGCGACATCGAACTGATGGTCTCGATCTGGCGCCGCATGGGCGACCGTTTCAGCTACCTGGGCGGCCTGCCGACCGCGGAAGTCTACGCCGCGGCGTACAAGGCGCTGGGCGTGCCGGTGTACTCGTCGGCCGTGTTCAACTTCATGCCGAAGCTCGCGATGGATTTCTACCACGCGATCGCCAAGGACGACCACGCGACGACGAACCGCCTGCTGGACGAATTCTTCCTGCCTTACCTGGCGATCCGCAACCGCAAGGCCGGTTACGCCGTGTCGATCGTGAAGGCGGGCGCCCGCCTCGTCGGCCACGACGGCGGCCCGGTGCGCGCACCGCTGACCGACCTGACGGCGGAAGAATCCGACATGCTGCACAAGCTGATCGTCGCCCAGGGCGGCCAATAAAATAACAAGAACGACTACCAGCAAGGAGAAACCATGACGATTCAAGGTGAAATGATCATCGGCCGCCGCGTCGTGCGCGGCAGCGCCGGCACCACGCGCGCCTTCAACCCGGCCACGCGCGCCCAGATGGAACCGGAATTCGGCCTCGCGACGGAAGACGACGTCGCCGCCGCCTGCACGCTCGCGGAACAGGCCTTCGACACCTACCGGAACCTGCCGCTGGAACTGCGCGCGCGCTTCCTGGAAACCATCGCCGACCGCATCATGGACATCGGCCCCGCGCTGATCGAACGCGCCTCCGCCGAATCGGGCCTGCCGACGGCGCGCCTGGAAGGCGAGCGCGGACGCACGTGCAACCAGCTGCGCCTGTTCGCCAAGGTCGTGCGCGACGGGCACTTCCTCGAAGCGACGCTCGATTCCGCCCTGCCCCAGCGCACGCCGCCCCGTTCGGACCTGCGCATGCGCAAGATCCCG
>NZ_JBKYMO010000430.1:0-4709 GCF_047302915.1 Massilia sp. CT11-108
GCCGATAGGTCGCGAGGTTCGCGCCTGGCGCCGCTGGTGTTCGAAGCGGGCGCGGCGCCGGGCGCGAACCTCGCGACCTATCGGCATGTGCGCCTGTTCTCGCCATGGCGGTACGACGTGGACAAGGCCGCGCGCGACCAGGTGGGCCGCGGCCGCGAGGCCCACCGGACCGGCGCCCAGCACCGCGACCGTTTGTTGTCGTTCGTTCGTGTCCATTGTCGTTCTCTCCTTTATTCGTTATTCGACGAATACAGAATAGATTCCCGCACTCGACCATGTCAAGTCATTTCGACTATAATCGAAATATCGAATTGAAAATCGGAGCGACCATGGACAACAAGGAAGCGGTGGCAGCCCTCGCCGCCCTCGCGCAGGAATCGCGGCTGGCGACCTTCCGGCTCCTCGTGCAGGCGGGGCCGAACGGACTTGCGGCCAGCAGGATCGCGGAAGCGCTGGGCGTCCCGCCCTCGTCGCTGTCGTTCCACCTGAAGGAGCTGACCCACGCCGGCCTCGTCGTCCCGCGCCAGGAGGGCCGCTTCGTCATCTATGCCGCCCGCTTCGACGCGATGAACGCCCTTGTCGGCTTCCTGACCGAAAACTGCTGCGGCGGCACGCCCTGCTCGCGCGACACCTTCTGCTGCTGACTCCCATGACCATGACCATGAACGTACTCTTCCTCTGCACCGGCAACTCTTGCCGCTCGCTCATCAGCGAAGCCGTCTTCAACCACCTGGCACCCGCCGGCTGGCACGCCGTCAGCGCCGGCAGCCACCCGACGGGACGGCTGAACGCACGGGCACTCGCCCTGCTGGCCGCCAAGGGCATTCCGACCGACGGCTATTACAGCAAGTCGTGGGACATTCTCCCCGTCACGCCGGACATCGTCGTCACCGTGTGCGACAGCGCGGCCGGCGAAACGTGTCCGGCTTACCTCGGACAAGTGCTGCGCACGCACTGGGGCGTGGAGGATCCGAGCCACGTGACCGGCACGGAGGACGAGATCGGCGCCGCGTTCGAGGAGGCCTACGCGATCCTGCGTGCCCGCATCGAGGCCTTCCTGGCGCTGCCGCTCGACCGGCTGGCCGGTGACCGCGCGGCATTCAAGGCGGAACTTGATCGCATCGGCGTCCTCGCACCGTGATGCTGCCGGCGCTGCTCATCTTTCTCGCCACGCTGGTCCTCGTCATCTGGCAGCCGCGCGGTCTCGGCATCGGCTGGAGCGCCGCCGCCGGCGCCGCCGTCGCGCTGCTCGCGGGCGTGGTCCGCGTGGACGACATCCCGGTCGTCTGGCACATCGTCTGGAACGCCACCGGCGCGTTCGTGGCCATCATCGTCATCAGCCTGCTGCTCGACCGCGCCGGATTCTTCGAATGGGCCGCGCTGCACGTGGCGCGCTGGGGCGGCGGGTACGGCCGGCGGCTGTTCGTGCTGCTGGTGCTGCTCGGCGCGGCCGTCGCGGCGCTGTTCGCGAACGATGGCGCGGCGCTGATCCTCACGCCGATCGTGATCGCGATGCTGGCCGCGCTGCGCTTCCCGCCGCGCGCCACGCTCGCGTGCGTGATGGCGGCCGGCTTCATCGCCGACACGTCCAGCCTGCCGCTGGTCGTGTCGAACCTCGTCAACATCGTGTCCGCGGATTATTTCGGCATCGGCTTCGCGCGCTACGCGGCCGTCATGGTGCCGGTCGATATCGTCGCGGTGCTGGCGACGCTCGCCGCGCTCGTCGCGTACTTCGGCCGCGACCTGCCCGCCCGCTACGACCTCGCCCAGCTCAAGCGCCCGCATGAGGCCATCCGCGACCGCGCGACCTTCATCGCCGGCTGGTATGTGCTGGCGCTGCTGCTGGCAGGCTTCTTCTGGCTGGAGCGCGCGGGCGTGCCCATCAGCGCGGTCGCCGCGGCGCGCACGGAAATGACATGGCCGCGCGCCGTGCTGCGGGGTGCCCCATGGCAGGTCGTCGTGTTCTCGCTGGGGATGTACCTGGTGGTCTACGGCTTGCGCAACGCCGGCCTCACGGACGGCCTGACGGCGCTGCTGGCGCGCAGCGCGGCGCACGGCACCTGGGGCGCCGCGCTCGGCACCGGATTCGCGACCGCCCTGCTGTCTTCCGTCATGAACAACATGCCCACCGTGCTGGTCGGCGCACTGGCGATCGACGCCGTTCCCGCCACCGGCGCCGTGCGCGAGGCGATGGTGTATGCCAACGTGATCGGCTGCGACCTCGGTCCGAAGATCACGCCCATCGGCAGCCTGGCCACGCTGTTGTGGCTGCACGTGCTGGCGGACAAGGGCATCCGTATTTCCTGGGGCCAGTACTTCCGCACCGGCATCGTGCTGACCCTGCCGATCCTGCTCGTGACGCTGGCCGCGCTGGCGCTGCGGCTTTCCTGACACGACCCATCATGGACAACCTGCCCAACATCGATTTCGAACGCCTCGACCTGCCCACACAAGCCAAGCTGGAACCCGTCGGCAGTCTCAATCATCCGCCGCGCATCCTGATGCTGTACGGCTCGCTGCGCGAGCGCTCGTTCAGCCGCTTCCTCACGTACGAAGCGGCACGCATCCTCGAACACTTCGGCGCCGACGTGAAGATCTTCGATCCGATGGCGTTGCCGATGGTCGGCAGCGTGCCGGAGACGCATCCGAAGGTCGTGGAACTGCGCGAGCTGTGCCTGTGGTCCGAGGGCCAGGTGTGGTGCAGCCCGGAACGCCACGGCGCCGTCACGGCCGTCATGAAGAACCAGATCGACTGGATTCCGCTCGAACAGGGCGCGGTGCGGCCCAGCCAGGGACGCACGCTCGCCGTGATGCAGGTCTGCGGCGGTTCGCAATCGTTCAACGTGGTCAACACGCTGCGCCTGCTGGGACGCTGGATGCGCATGTTCACGATCCCGAACCAGTCGTCGGTGCCGATGGCGTACAAGGAATTCGACGACGCCGGCCGCATGCGCCCGTCCGCCTACTACGACCGCCTCGTCGACGTGATGGAGGAACTCTACAAATTCACGCTGCTGCTGCGCGGCCGCACGGACTACCTGACCGACCGCTACAGCGAACGCAGCGAACGGGCGCGCAAGGCCATCGACCGGCAGATCGGCAAGCTGTAGGGCGCACAACGTTCCCCAGCGAACAGTCAACCGCTGTGTCGAACGGCTTGTCGGGCGGCGACGATTCCGTCAGCGGCGGCCTGATCATCGCGGCCACGCTGATCGTGCTGAACGCGGGTATCGGGATGCTCGCAGCCAACAGCCATCGCATGGAATCCCTGCTGGACGGCGACTCGCTGCTCATCGGCCGCGATGGCGTGTTCTTCGACAAGGTCCTGCGCCGCAATCGCGTGGGCGAGTCGGACGTCCGGCAGGCCCTGCGCCAGGCCGATTGCGCGCAGCACGAGATGCAGTGCGCCTTCCTCGAGGCCGACGGCAGCATCACGATCATGAAGCGGCCGCTGGCCACGGATCCGGTGCGCACCTGACCATCAAAACGCGTAGCCGGCGCCGAGCAGGAACACGTCGGAATCGCGCTCGTAATTCGTGATGACGCGGCTCCACGTGAGCTGGCCGCGCCAGTGGTCGTCGATGCGGTAGCGCATGCCGATCGACGCGATCGGCGCCACGTGGTTCTCGCGCGCCGCGTGGGGATCGGTGCGGTCGAGCTGGTCGCGCATGGCGTAGGCGCCGAAGCCCATCTCCAGCACGGTGCGCTCGGTGAACGGGCGCAGCAGCCACACCTGGGCCGAGACGCCCTTGCGCTCGGCCGCGTCCACCTTCCCTTCATTCATCAGGATGACGCTGCCCTCGACATTCGGCGTGAACGTGCGCCGATACTCCAGGCCCGTCGACGTCGACGTCTCCGACTTGAAGCTGTTCACGATCGAGCGCCCCGTGAGCAGCATGACGAGGTTGTCGCCGCGGTCGGCGTTTTCCAGCCGGATCGGGCGCGGCACGCTGCCCAGTTCGTAGCCCATGCCGACCATCAGCATCGAGCTGTCGTGCGACGCGATGCCGTGCGTATGCGACAGGCGTGCCTCGACGTAGGCGCGCGAATGCAGGTGGTAGACCGCGTTCACGCTCATCAGCTGGCCCCAGCCGTGCTCATTGCGGTAGTCGCCCAGGGAGCCGTTGCCCGTCGTCGTGTCGAAGTAATAGTAGGGACCGAAGCCGGCGCCGAACGACCAGCCCCGTTGCGGGACGGCCGTATGCGCCCACAGCTGGGCGCCGAGACCGTCGCGGTGGTGGAGCTTCGGATGGCCTTCGTTCAGGTAATCGGCGCTCACCGAGAAGTACTTGTGCAGGTGCTGCGTATAGCCGACGTTGACCGCGAACGAGGAATTGCCGGCATCCGTGTCGGCGCGCATCGCACCGGCCAGCAGGGACGCGTCCTGGGCGTGGGCGATGGAGGAAATAGTGAGAAGCGTAAAGATGCTGTAAAGATAGCGCATGAATGATGTCAATTAGGATCAGTTGCCGATTATGCCAAGCTTTCCTAATCTCAGTCGCCCGCGGGCACTATCTCAACCGTATGGTGTGAGGCCGCCCATGTCTTCAGTGCTAAGTTTTTAGTCAGCACCCCAGGACGGGGTGCGCGCAGGACTTTTGTTTAACAGGAGGTACTCCATGAAACGTGTTCTGTCCGTACTCGCACTGGCAGCGGCATCCACCGCCGTCGCCGTGCCCGCCGGCGCCGCGCCGGCCGACCCGAGCTAC
>NZ_JBKYMO010000431.1:0-4707 GCF_047302915.1 Massilia sp. CT11-108
CCCCTGGGACGTGCGCGGCGACCTGCGCCGCCGCAGCGCGCTCGCGCTGGCCGTCGCCGGCTTCGTGCTGCCGCTCGCCGTGTGGATCCTCGTCTCGCTGAACGGCTGGGCCGATCCCGTATTCCTGCCGCCGCCGTGGCAGGTGCTGGCCCAACTGGGCGAGTGGTACCGCGACGGCGACCTGCTGGGCGACGTCATCGTCAGCATCGGCCGCGTGCTGGGCGGCTTCTGCGTCGCGGCCCTCGTCGCCGTGCCGCTCGGCGTGCTGGTCGGGACGTATGCGCCGGTGCGCGCGTTCCTCGAGCCGCTGACGGAATTCACCCGCTACCTGCCAGCCGTCGCGTTCATCCCCCTGATCATGCTGTGGGTCGGCATCGAGGAAAGCGCGAAGGTCGCCGTGATCTGGGTCGGCGTGTTCTTCCAGATGCTGCTGCTCGTCGCCGCCGACGTGGCGCGCGTGCCGGACGCGCCGATCGAAGCGGCGCGCACGATGGGCGCGACCAACGAGGAGATCATCAAGTACGTGCTGATCCCGGCCGCCCGTCCCGCGATCCTGACGACGCTGCGCGGCGCGATGTGCCTGGCGTGGACGTACCTCGTCGTGGCCGAACTGGTGGCCGCGAACTCGGGCCTGGGCTACGCGATCCTGAAGGCGCAACGCTTCCTGCAGACCGACAAGATCTTCGCCGGCATCCTGCTGATCGGCCTCGTGGGCCTGCTCACGGACCAGGCGTTCCGCTGGCTGCACAAGCGCTGCTTTCCCTGGCATCACCTGCGAGGCTGAACCATGACACCCAAGATAGCCGTACGCGGCCTGTACAAACACTATGGCCGCGGGGCCCGGCGCACGCTCGCGCTGCAGCACGTGGACCTGGACATCGCCGTCGGCGAATTCGTGACCCTCGTCGGCGCCTCCGGCTGCGGCAAGTCGACGCTGCTGCGCACGATCTGCGGCCTGGAGGAATACGGACAAGGCAGCATCGTCTGCAACGGCCGCGACGTCGACGGCCCGGGCGCCGACCGCGCCATGGTCTTCCAGAGCTACAGCCTGTATCCGTGGCTGACGGTGAAGGACAACATCCGCTTCTGCCGCCGCCTCAGGCACCACGCCGCCGCCACGTCGAGCGACGTCGAAATCGCATCCGGGCGCGCCGACGCCCTCATCGGCCTGATGGGCCTCGCCCACGTGGCGCATGCGTATCCGGCAGAGCTTTCTGGCGGCATGCAGCAGCGCGTGGCGATCGCGCGGGCCCTGATGGCGCGGCCGGACGTGCTGCTGATGGACGAGCCGTTCGGCGCGCTCGACGCGCAGACGCGCGAGGTGATGCACGACCTGATCCGCCACGTCCACCACCTGGAAAAGACCACCATCGTGTTCGTCACGCACGACGTCGAGGAAGCGATCTACCTGGGCGAGCGCGTCGTCGTGATGGCGCCGCGGCCGGGCCGCATCGATTCGATCGTCGACGTGCCGTTCGGCGCCAGACGCCACCAGGACCTGAAGCTCGCGCCCGAATTCTCGGCATTGAAGCGCCGGATCCTGAACCGCATCCGCGAGACGTCCGGCGTCAAGACCGACCTGGAACAGCTCGAAAAACTCACCCGCACAGCACAAGACTAACGACTGACGGAGCCACCATGACCCTCACCGAACACACTCTCGAACTGGCACCGGACCTGGACCCGGCCCGCGTGCTGTGGACCGAACGCTTCCCCGGCGGCGCGCACTGGTCGTATCGCGTGCGGCGCGGCACCACGCTGCGCTTCATCGCGGTGGAAGCCGGCACCAACGCCTCCGTGCTGCTGTACCGCGCCGACGAGCGCATGGAGCGCCTGAACGTGCCGGACACGCTGAAGGCCCAGCACACGGCACATCTCACGGCGGGCCACGTGCTGTACTCGGACATGGGCCGCATCCTCGCGTCGATCCCGCGCGACACGGTGGGCTGGCACGACCCGCTGTGCGGCCTGTCGGACGCCGAAGGCATCGCCCGCCGCCACGGCGTCAAGCGCTACCAGGAACACCGCAACGCCATGCACCGCAACGGCAAGGACAGCCTGCTCGTCGAGATGGGCAAGTGGGGCCTGGGCCTGCGCGACCTCGTGCCGAACGTGAACCTGTTTTCCAGGGTGGCGGTCGATGCCGACGGGCGTTTCCGCTTCGCCGGGAACCACGCAAAGCCCGGCGACTTCGTCGAACTGCGCTTCGAGATGGACACGCTGGTCCTCGTCTCCACCGCGCCGCACCCGCTCGATCCGCGCCCCGACTACGCGCCGGGCAAGGTCACCATCGTGGCCTGGGATTCCGGCCCGGCCGGCGCCGACGATGCGTGCCGCCTGTCGTGCGCCGAAAACGGCCGCGGCTTTCATAACACCGAACTGATTTACCGCTGAGGAGACCGTCATGCACACCCTGCGCGAGAGCACGCTCGATCCCGCCGCCGCCCTGGCCATCCACGACCTGCCGGCCGGCGAACCGTGGCTGCACGAAGTCAAACGCGGCCAGACGCTGCGCTTCGTCGACCTGGAAGGCAACCAGGCCGTGGACACGATCTTCTACAACGCCGCCGACACGGCCGAAAGCTACAGCGTCACCGACACGCTGCAGCGCCAGGGCGGCATCTACCTGTCCGCCGGCTCCGTGCTGTATTCGAACCGCGGCCGGCCGATGCTGGCTATCGTGGCCGACACGTGCGGCCGCCACGACACGCTGGGCGGCGCCTGCGCGGCCGAGAGCAACACGGTGCGCTACGCGCTGCAAGCGAAATTCATGCACAGCTGCCGCGACAACTATCTCCTGGCCCTCGCCCGCGCCAAAAATGGAGCTGAAATAAGCGGCATGGACAAGCGCGACCTCGTCCCCAACGTGAACTTCTTCATGAACGTGCCGGTGACGGAAGGCGGCGGTCTGTCGTTCGAGGACGGCCTGTCCGCGCCGGGCAAGTACGTCGAGCTGCGCGCCGAGATGGACGTGCTCGTGCTCGTGTCGAACTGCCCGCAGCTGAACAACCCGTGCAATGCCTATAACCCCACCCCGGTCCGCTTCGTGATCTGGGACGCCGCCTGAAAGACCGCCATGTTCGACAAGATCCTGATCGCCAACCGCGGCGAAATCGCCTGCCGCGTGATCCGCACCGCGCGCCGCCTCGGCATGAAGACGGTGGCCATCTATTCCGAGGCCGACGTCGAATCGCTGCACGTGCGCCTGGCCGACGAAGCCGTATGCGTGGGCCCGGCCGCCGCCGGCGACAGCTATCTGTCGGCCGAGCGTGTGCTGGCGGCGGCGCGTAACACGGGCGCGCAGGCGATCCACCCCGGCTACGGCTTCATGAGCGAGAACGCGGGCTTCGCGGAAGCGTGCGCCGCCGCCGGCATCGTGTTCATCGGCCCCACGCCGCAGCAGATGCGCGACTTCGGCCTGAAGCACACGGCGCGCGAACTGGCGCAGAAGGCCGACGTGCCGCTGCTGCCGGGGACCGGCCTGCTGGACGGCGTCGAGGAAGCGCTGGCGGAAGCGCGCCGCATCGGCTATCCCGTCATGCTGAAAAGTACGGCGGGCGGCGGCGGCATCGGCATGCGCCTGTGCCGCGACGACGACGAACTGGCGGGCGCCTACGCGTCCGTGCGCCACCTGTCCGAGAACAACTTCAAGAACAGCGGCATCTACCTGGAAAAATTCGTGCAGCGCGCGCGCCACGTCGAGGTACAGATCTTCGGCGACGGCCGCGGCAACGTCGTGTCGCTGGGCGCGCGCGATTGCTCGGTCCAGCGCCGCAACCAGAAGGTGATCGAGGAAACGCCCGCGCCCGGCCTGTCGGACGGCACGCGCCATGCGCTGGCCGCCACCGCCGTGCGCCTGGGCGCAGCGATCGACTACCTGTCGGCCGGCACCGTCGAATACGTGCTGGACGCCGACACGGGCGCGTTCTACTTCCTCGAAGTGAACACGCGCCTGCAAGTGGAGCACGGCGTGACGGAAGAAGTGTTCGGCGTCGACCTCGTCGAATGGATGATCCGCGCGGCGGCCGGCGAACTCACGCTGCCGGAGCAGGCATCGCTCGTGCCGAACGGCCACGCGATGCAGCTGCGCGTGTACGCGGAAGACCCGGCGCGCAATTTCCAGCCCTGCTCCGGCGTGCTGACGGCCGTCGACTTCGCGCCCGACCTGCGCGTGGACACGTGGGTCGAGCGCGGCGTCACCGTCAGCCCGTATTACGATCCGCTGCTGGCCAAGCTGATCGTCAAGACGGACAACCGGGCCGCGTCCGTCGACCGGCTCGTGCGCGCTCTCGAAACGTCGCGCATCGACGGCATCGAAACCAATCTGGCCTACCTGGCGCGCATCCTGCGCTACGACGATTTCGTCGCCGGCCGCCAGATCACGCAGATGCTGGCCGCGATGGACTTCGCGCCGCAGACCGTCGAAGTGCTGGACGGCGGCATCCAGACGACGGTGCAGGACTACCCGGGCCGCCTGGGCCTGTGGGCCGTCGGCATCCCGCCGTCCGGGCCGATGGACGCCTACGCGCACCGCGTGGCGAACCACCTGGTCGGCAACGACATCGCGGCACCCACGCTGGAGATGACCCTGCAGGGCGCGACGCTGCGCTTCAACTGCGCATGCACGATCGCGCTGGCCGGCGCGGACCTCGGGGCCAGCGTCGCCGGAGCGGACGGCAAACGCGAGCTCGCCAACTGGCGCGCGCA
>NZ_JBKYMO010000432.1:0-4675 GCF_047302915.1 Massilia sp. CT11-108
GCGAATTGCCGTCCAGGTAGATGACGCCCTCGGGCAGGTCGAAACGGTCGCGCAGCGGTGCCACCGGGTCGGCGGCGTCGAGCGCGAGGCAGGCCGCGCGCGTGGTGACGGCGGCGATGTCATGGAGAGGTGGGTTCATGCGGGAAGTGTAGCCACTTTTGCATCAATCGGGCGCAGGAAAAAATTTTCAGGATTTTTTGGTCCGGACTCTAAAGTTCTCCGGAACCCGTCCGATAACCCATCCAGATACCCGGGAAAGGGTCTCGAAAAAATTTTGGCGAAAACCCTAAAGTTTCTCTAAAGGCTGCCGATAACCCTCTCAGATGACGAGGATTGGATCAAAAAAAGTTTGTCGAAACCCTAAAGTTCGGCAAAAACGGTCCGATAACGAGTCAGTAGGGTTGCTTTAGGGACAAAAAATTTTTTTTGAGGAACCCTAAAGTTCCCGAAACTGTTGACGTAAACCAACACAGCAATACGTTGTTGGCGACGTCGAAGGGCAGGAAAGCGCCCTGGTTGCACATCATTCTTCCGGCCCCTTTTCATAGGGGAGCCACCACGATTCGGCAGGGTTTGTCAGACAAACTCCTACGGATCGATCTCGTCTTTGCCGGACGAAAAATACAGACACTCTCCTATTCTCCAAAAGTTTCCTCACAGTCAGAATCTATCTCACTGGCAACACACAACGCCTCACAGATAGATCAAACGGAGATGGAAATGACTGCGAACGACATGATGGCTGAAATTCGTGATGCGAACCTGAGCTACCTGATGCTGGCACAGCAGATGATCCGCGCAGACAAGGTCACCGCAATCTTCCGTCTCGGCATCTCGGCCGACATCGCCGACCTGATCGAAGGCATGAGCAACGCGCAGATCCTGAAACTCGCCGGCGGCAACATGATGCTGGCCCGCTTCCGCTTCGACGACGCCGCGATCCTCGGCATGCTGACGAGCCACAGCAAGGACCGCGCCCTGGCCCAGTCGCACGCCGCCATCCTGATGGCCGGCCAGCCCGCTGAAGAAATCGCCTAACACCGAACACCGCACACCCCCGGCAGAAAACGGAGCCGGGGGTCAGAGCGCGAAGTTGCTTTTTTGCGCTCTGACCCCGAATTTCAGCCCGCAGCCCGCAATCAGAATCGAAGTCACGGAGAACAGCATGACCAAGAAAAGCGTCGTCTCGGAAGCCCAGGAAATCCAGCTCGCCATCGAACTGATCCAGCTCGGTGCACGCCTCCAGCTGCTGGAAAGCGAAGTCTCCCTGTCGCGCGAGCGCTTGATCAAGCTGTACAAGGAACTGAAGGGCGTGTCGCCGCCGAAGGGCATGCTGCCGTTCTCGACCGACTGGTTCCTGACGTGGCAACCGAACATCCACGCTTCGCTGTACATCAACATCTATAAATTCCTGGTCGAGTATGCCGGTGCAACGGGTATCGAGGCCGTGATGAAAGCCTATAAGCTGTACCTGGAACAAATGCCGCCGGCCGCGGGCGAAGAGCCGCTGCTGTCGCTGACCCGCGCCTGGACCCTCGTGCGCTTCTTCCAGGGCAATATGCTCCAGCTGGCACCGTGCTCCAAGTGCCAGGGCAAGTACGTCGTCAACGCCCTCGACCTGAACAACGATTACCAATGCGGCCTGTGCCACATGCCTTCGCGCGCCGGCAAGACCCGCAAGGCCAAGGACGCCGCCGCACTCGCCGCTGCCTGAGCGGTTTTCCCTCCAGGTCGATGACCCAGCCTGCCTCGCGCCGCGCGTTCGCGGCGCCGTCCGTCCGCGCACTGCTGGCCCAGGCCGGCGCTTTCCCTCTCACCCTGATCGCCGTCTGGCTGCTCGCCCGTGCGGGCGTCCACATGTCGTGGGAGGGCGTCGCCCTCGTCCAGGGCGCCCTGGCCGCACTGCTGGCCTGGGGCCTGCGGCTTGCCATCTGGTGGCGGGCCATCGAACTCGTGTTCCCGACCGGCGTGCTGCTGGCGCGCGGCTTCGAGCTGCCGCCGGGCGTGTTCCTCGTATTGTTCGTGCTGTTCCTTCTAATATATTGGTCGACGTTCCGCACGCAGGTGCCGTACTACCCGTCCGGGCGTGCTGCCCGGGATGCCGTCGCCGGTGTGTTGCCCACGGACCGTCCGCTCGCGATCGCGGATGTGGGCAGCGGCCTCGGTGGTCTCGTGCTCGACCTGGCGCGGCGCCGGCCGGATTCGCAGGTGGACGGTATCGAACTGGCGCCGCTGCCGTGGTTCGTCAGCCGCCTGCGCGGCAAACTGTCGGGCAGTCGCGCGCGCTTCCTGCGCGCCGACTACGAAACGGTGAATTTCGGTCACTACGACGTCGTGTTCGCCTATCTGTCGCCGGCCGCGATGGCCGGGTTGTGGCGCAAGGCGGAGAGCGAAATGCGGCCCGGTAGCATCCTGTTAAGTTACGAATTCGATATTCCCGGAAGAATGCCCGACCGTCGCATTGTGACGACTAACAGTAAGAAAATTCTCTTTCTTTGGCAATTTTGACGGTGGTCCGGGCACTTTTACTTGCCCGTGGGCCATTCTCAAGCTAATCTAGTTCCCTACGTAAATATTTCTCTTTGGATTCATCAACTTGGATCCAATCCGGGCGACCCCCGGAATCACGCATCGGGAGTCCCGTGTTTGTCATTGTTGGTTACGTAATCGTCTGCGCATGCGTCTTCGGCGGCTTTGCCATGGCCGGCGGTCACCTGGCAGCATTGTTCCAGCCGCTCGAACTGCTGATGATCGGCGGCGCGGCTACCGGTGCGTTCTTCGTCGGTAACACGCCCAAGGCGGTGAAGGCGACGCTGGGCGCGCTGCCCACGCTGTTCAAGGGCTCGAAGTACACGCGCGAGATGTACATGGAGCTGATGTCCCTGCTGTTCGACGTGCTGTCGAAGGTACGCAAGGAAGGCCTGATGTCGATCGAAGGCGACATCGAGGGCCCCGAGCAGAGCCCCGTGTTCTCGAAGTACCCGCTGGTGCTGGCGGACCACCACATTATCGAATTCATCACCGATTACCTGCGACTGATGGTTTCGGGCAACATGGACGCGTTCCAGATCGAGAACCTGATGGACAACGAGATCGAGACCCACCATCATGAAGGTGCGGTCCCGGCGCAATGTATCGCGAAGCTGGGCGACGGCCTGCCGGCGTTCGGTATCGTGGCGGCCGTGATGGGCGTCGTGCACACGATGGAATCCGTGGGCCTGCCGCCGGCCGAGCTGGGCATGCTGATCGCGCACGCGCTGGTCGGTACGTTCCTCGGCATCCTGCTGGCCTATGGCTTCGTGGGACCGCTGTCCGGCCTGCTCGAGCAGAAGCTGGAAGAATCGAGCAAGATGTTCCAGACCGTGAAGGTGACGCTGCTGGCGAGCCTGAACGGTTACGCGCCGGCACTGGCCGTCGAATTCGGCCGCAAGGTGCTGTACTCGACCGAGCGCCCGACGTTCGCGGAACTCGAGGACCACATCAAGAAGGCCAAGAGCAAGTAATGGTGCGAGCTGACCACATCGGCGCGGGAGTGCGGCATGGCTGACGAAGGCCAGAAGCCGATCATCGTCAAGCGCGTCAAGAAGGGCGGCCATGGTCACCATGGCGGCGCCTGGAAGATCGCGTACGCCGACTTCGTGACGGCGATGATGGCGTTCTTCCTGCTCATGTGGCTGCTCGGCTCGACGACCAAGGGCGACATGGAAGGCATCGCCAATTACTTCAAGACGCCGCTGAAAGTCGCCATGCAGGGCGGCTCCGGCTCCGGTAACAGCAACTCGATCCTGCAGGGCGGCGGCAAGGACCTGACGCGCCGCAACGGCCAGGTCAAGAACGGCGACATCGAGCCCAACAAGAAATCGATGGACCTGAAGTCCGCGCGCGAAGCCCTCGAGAAGCAGGAGGCGGCGCGCCTGGAAGAGCTCAAGCAACGCATCCAGCAGACGATCGACGCCAATCCGCTGCTGCGCAAGTACAAGAACCAGCTGCTGCTCGACGTGACGAGCGAAGGCCTGCGCATCCAGATCGTGGACGAAAAGAACCGCCCCATGTTCGCCTCGGCGAGCGCGCAGTTGCAACCGTACACCCGCGACATCCTCGATGTGCTGGGTCTCGTGCTGAACGACGTGCCGAACCGCATCGGCCTGTCGGGGCACACGGATTCCACGCCGTATTCCACCGCCGAAGGGTATACGAACTGGGAATTGTCGGCCGACCGCGCCAACGCTTCGCGACGCGAGCTGGTGCATGGCGGCCTGTCCGACGCCAAGATCCTGCGCGTGGTGGGTCTCGGCTCGGCCGTCCACCTCGACCGCGCGGATCCGTTCAACCCGATCAACCGCCGCATCAGCATTCTCGTGATGAACAAGCGTACCGAGAACGCCGTGCTGCACGACGGCACGCCGCTGGATGTGCCGGGCGAGAGCGCCGACGCGGCGGTCAAGGCTGTTGCGGAAGCGGGGGGGGGGGGGGGGGGGGGCCCCCGGCCAAAAGGGGGGGGGGGGGGGGGCCCCCCCGGGAAAGGGGGGGGGGGGGGGGCCCCGCCGCCGCGGGGGGTCTCTGGGGGTGGGCGCCCCGGGGGGGGGGGGGGGGGGGCCCCCCCCGTCTAAACGGGGGCCGGGGGGGCGGCACCCGTCGAAAAGGGTGCCGGGGTGGCGGCACCCGTCGAAAAGGG
>NZ_JBKYMO010000433.1:0-4664 GCF_047302915.1 Massilia sp. CT11-108
TGATGGAACAGGTCTGCGTGATCTGGGCGTTATCGGAGTGCAGCAGCTTGAGCAGGTGTGCGCCCGCGCTGACCGACTACACGGTCACGATCGGCATCCCCACCGAGACGATCCTGTCCGCCGCGCGCCACGACCAGATCATGTCCCTGCTGGGCCTTGCGGCGACCACGCTGCTCGCCATGCTGGCCGCGTGGCTCGTGGGCGACGTGCTGATCGTCCAGCGCGTGCGCAAGCTGATGGGCACCGCCGAGCGCATCGCGGCCGGCGACCTGGAAGCCCGCTCCGGCATCGCCTACGGCCACGAAGAGATCGGCAACCTGGCCCAGGCGCTGGACCGCATGGCGGCCGCGCTGCAGAAGAAAGAAACGGCCCGCTCGCTGGCCGAGCGCGAACTGCGCGCCGCCGACCAGCGCAAGGACGAATTCCTCGCGATGCTCGCGCACGAGCTGCGCAACCCGCTGGCGCCGATCAGCACGGGCGCACACCTGCTCAAGCTGCTGCACTCCGATAACGCCCAGATCACGCAGACCTGTTCCATCATCGTGCGCCAGGTCGATCACATGACGAGCCTCGTCGACGACCTGCTCGACGTATCGCGCGTGACGCGCGGCCTCGTGTCGCTGGCGACGCAGGTGCTGGACTTCAAGCGCGTCGTCGACGATGCGGCCGAGCAGATCCGCCCGCTGATCGCGGCGCGGCGCCACCGCGTCGTGATCGAGCTGCCGCCCGCGCCCGCGTACGTCAAGGGCGACCACAAGCGGCTCGTGCAGGTGTGTGCGAACCTGCTCAACAACGCAACCAAGTACACGCCGGAAGGCGGCACCATCCACCTGCGCGTGGACGCGGACGGCAACGACTACGTGCTGACCGTGGCCGACGACGGCATCGGCATGGAGCCGGTCCTCGTCGAACGCGTGTTCGACCTGTTCACGCAGGCCGAGCGCACGCCGGACCGCTCGCAGGGCGGCCTCGGTCTCGGCCTCGCCCTCGTGAAAAGCCTCGTCGAGCTGCACGGCGGCGAAGTGAAGGCCTACAGCGCGGGCCTCGGCAAGGGCTCGACGTTCACGGTACGCCTGCCCCGCTACACGCAGGACGTCGTGCTGGCGCCGGCGCCCGTCGTCGGCGAAGAACACCGCGACGGCGGCGTACCGCTGCGCATCCTGCTCGTGGACGACAACGTCGACGCCGTCCACACCTTGCAGCTGTTCCTGCGCTCCGGCGGACACCGCGTGGAAGTCGCGTACTCCGCCACGGACGCGCTGGAACTGGCGAAATCGTTCGTGCCGGAAGTCTGCCTGCTCGACATCGGCCTGCCCGACTTCGACGGCAACGAACTGGCGCGGCGCCTGCGCATGCTGCCGCAGGCGGCCGGTGCCACGCTGATCGCGATGACGGGCTACGGCCGCCAGCAGGACCGCGAGACGTCGATGGCGGCCGGGTTCGACCACTACCTCGTCAAGCCGGTGAATACGATGCAGCTGGCGGACATCCTCGCCGCGGCCGCCGAGGCGAACATCCGGCGTTAACGCGTCTGCGTATCGCGTTGATGGACTGGGAAACCCATCTTACGATGCTGCAAAACTATCGCCACGTGGTTTCTCTCAACATCTGCGAATACTGATCTCGCATAAATGTACTCGTGCCTTCCGGTCGAGAATCGCGGATGGGCAACCGAGGAGAGAAACATGGCAGCTGATGTCTATTTGCAAATTGATGGCGTCAACGGGGAATCGAACGACGACAGGCACAAGGGATGGATCGAGATCGTGGCCGTTGACTGGGGTGTCACCCAACCGACTGCCGGCACCGTGTCGACCGCTGGAGGCCACACAGTCGGGCGCGCTGTCTTCGATGCGATCCGGATTACGAAGGCGATTGATCTCGCTTCTCCAAAACTGATGGAACTGGCGGCCCAGGGCAAGACGATCCCGAAAGCCAAGCTCGAATTCTTCCGCGCGGACGGCTCCGGCGCGCTCAAGTATTACGAGGTCATGCTGGAAAGCGTGCTGGTGTCCAGCAGTAAAAAATCCTGGGGCGGATCTGGCTTGGTGCTTGACCAGTTCACACTGCACTACGCCAAGATCGCCGAGAAATACACCCAGCAGAAAATAGGCGGCGGTGCCGGCGGAAACACGTCCGGCGGATGGGATCTGGCAGCGAACAAGACCGCCGCCTGACAGGATGAGGTGACCTCATGCTCCATGTGGACACGCAAGGCTACATCGTCAATGCACGTGTACAGCGGGCGCCGCGTCCACTGATCGAGCGCGGCGTTTTACAGCGGGTCAATGGGATCATCGTTCACCAGACCGGCGGCGGGTCTGGCGCCTCGACCTTGAATAGCTACACGATGCAAAACGCGAACGGCGCTCATTTTTTGATCGACAAGGATGGAACGATCCATCAGACCGCATCGTTATTCCGGCAGACCTGGCATGTGGGTAGACTTCGAGCGCGGTGTCTCGCTGAGCATCGTTGTAGCCCGACCGACCTTCATACGCTGAAACACTTCAGTCCAAAGACCGAACACCGGATGGAAATGGCGAAGCCCACGCCTCAGCGTTATCCCTCGAACGAGGACAGCATCGGGATTGAGATCGTTGGTGCCGTGGTAGCCGGCAAAGGTCGGAACGCGGCCGAGCAGGGAGTCTACGAAACGGTGAATGAACAGCAAAACGCGTCGCTTCAGTGGCTGATCGCCGAGCTCACCTCGACTTTCGGCGTGCCGATGAGTGAAATCTTCCGGCACCCGGTCGTCTCCCGCAAGAACCCGACGGAAGCCGAAAGCGCATCATGGTAGTCGCTGCACTCCTCTTGGCCGTGACGGCAAGCGCGTCCATAGCAATGGGCGATGGTTCTGGTACCGAACCAATAATGCGCAAGACACATCTTCCGCCGATCAGCGCAGTCACCAGTCGGAACAGCGGCGCGATCTCTCCAGCGGCAGGTGAACCTGCGGCGCAATGCTCTGGTTTCAAGCTCAGCGATCAGGAAATCCGCGAGTACATCGGCAAAGCGGGCGAAGTCTCAGAACACGATTACTTTCATATGCTCGACTGGTCGCCCTGCTATGCGAGCGGAGAAGTCACCTTCAAGAACGGCGCCAGGGGTATCTGGGCAATCCAGCAGTATCGTGCCGGCTCGCTTAAACTGGGCAACGGTCAAACCTTATACCTGTATTGTCCGAGATGCCGGGCCGACGCTTTCCCGCCTGCCGACGAATAATCAGGCCACGGCGGGTTGGTTGAACGTGTAGGCACGCGCAACCGTACCGTGGTCATCCGCACCATCCCTTATCATCGACCGTGAAAGGAGATGATATGGAGACCATCGAAGTCATCCTGGCGATGCTGCTCGCCGTGATCGCCAGCGGCTACGTGGCGCGGGTGCTGCCCATCGCCCTGCCCCTGCCGCTGATCCAGGTCGCCGCGGGCGCCGTCATCTCGGGCGTTTTCCGCCATGGCATCGCGCTGGAGCCGGACATCTTCTTCCTGCTCTTCCTGCCCCCGCTGCTGTTCGTGGACGGCTGGCGCATCCCCAAGATCGGCCTGTTCCGCGACAAGGCGACGATCCTGGAACTCGCGCTGGGCCTCGTGCTGTTCACCGTCGTCGGTGCCGGCTACCTGCTGCACTGGATGATCCCCGCGATGCCGCTGGCCGTGGCTTTCGCGCTGGCGGCCATCGTCGCGCCGACGGACCCCGTCGCCGTCTCGTCGATCACCGCGCGCGTGCCGATGCCGCCGCGGCTCATGCACATCGTCGAGGGCGAGAGCCTGCTCAACGATGCGAGTGGTCTCGTGTGCTTCCGCTTCGCCGTCGCCGCGGCCGTGACCGGACACTTCTCGCTGGCGCAGGCGAGCCTGACGTTCTTGTGGGTGGCGCTGGCGGGCGTCGCGGCCGGCATCGCGATCACGTTCGCCATCACCCGCGCGCACGGCATCCTGCAGCGCCGCTTCGGCGAGGAGGACGGCGTCCCGGTGCTGATCAACCTCCTGACGCCGTTCGGCGCCTACCTCGTGGCCGAACGCCTGGAGGCATCGGGCATCCTCGCGGCCGTGGCGGCCGGCATCACGATGAGCTACCTGGAATTGTCGGGCGGGGCGACGCCGGGCACGCGCATCCGCCGCAACGTCATCTGGGATGCCCTGCAATTCACGTTGAACGGCACCATGTTCGTGCTGCTGGGCGAACAACTGCCCGACATCGTACGCGGCGCGCTGCACCCGGCCGGCGGCACGCCGTACGATCTGTGGTGGCTCGTCAGCCGCGCGCTCGCGTTCAGCCTGGGGCTCGTGCTGCTGCGCTTCGCGTGGGTATGGATTTCGCTGCAGCTGACGATCCTGAACCGCAAGCGCCTGGGCCGCCAGGTCTTCAAGCCGAAACTGCGCGTGATGCTGGCCACGTCGGTGGCGGGCGTACGCGGCGCGCTGACGATGGCCGGCGTGCTGACCCTGCCGCTCGCGCTGCCGAACGGCGATCCGTTCCCCGCGCGTCACCTGGCGATCTTCCTGGCCAGCAGCGTGATCGTGGTGTCGCTGCTGCTCGCCAGCGCCGCGCTGCCCGCCCTGCTGCGCGGCCTGGAGATGCCGGCCGAGCCGGATGCGAAATGCAGCGAGGACGATGCGCGCCACGCGGCCACGCTGGCGGCCATCGCCGCGCTGGAA
>NZ_JBKYMO010000434.1:0-4651 GCF_047302915.1 Massilia sp. CT11-108
ATGCTGGGCTGGTCGCGCCGGTCAAGACGCCCAGCATGCCGAGGCCCAGCGCGAACACCGCCGCCATGCCGGGTTCCGGCACGTCGCCCGCCGGCGGCGCCCGCAGGACGAACGACAGGTTGTCCGCATAGCCATCGTTGTCGCCCGAGACGAGCCGCTCCATCGACAGCCAGAACGACAGCTTGCGGGTGCCCGTCGGCACGAAACCGTCGGTCTCGCGGAACATCAGGCCGGTCTGGTCGTTGCGGTCCTGCGGCGTCACGGGGCCGAGCACCGAGTTCCCGACTTCGTTGTCGAATTCGTCGAGGAACTGCACGTAGAACAGCGCGTTGTCGCCCTGGTCCTGCCAGCCGCCGAGCCAGCCGGTCAGCGAATAGGCGATCGTGCCGGACGTCGCCGTGCCGAAGTCCAGCGTCTGCCAGCCGACGGCATACTGGCCGAACCCGGCGAACATCCTGTTGCCGCGGTCCGCCGGTCCCGGCTGCGTGGGCAGCACCCAGTTGCTGCCGTAGTCCACGGACTGGAACGCGCTGTAGCCCGCGTAGCCGGTCCAGCCGGCGAGGCCGGCTTCGGCATCGCCGTTGACGACGAGGTTGCTGCCGTAGACGACGGCGGCCTGGCCGTTGCATGCCGCCGCGAGCAGCGCGGCGGCCATGAGGAAGCGAACATGCATGGACATCTCCTGATCAAACGATACGATACTGGTCGAGTTGCGCCGCGCCCCGCATCGCCGGATCGCTGATCGACGGCAGGCCGTTTTCCAGGTGGCCGGCGAAGCGCCGCAGCCAGCCCGGCATGCCGTTGACACGCGCCGCGTAGTCGTACCAGTTGGCGGTCTGCGCCAGCGACAGGCGCAACGTGCTGCGCGAGCGCGCGGGCACGCGCACGTCGGGGATCCGCATCGTCGTGTACTTGTTGGCGATGAGCTGGAAGGTGCATGGCTGGCCGCCGTTGTTCACGAAGTCGACGACGAGCTCTCCGGCCCGGCGGTCGGCGCGCACGACCACTTCCGGCAACGGGGCGTCCGCGGTGCGGCGCACGTCGCCCGCGACATGGCGGTGGAAGCCGTTCGGTCCCAGCACCCACAGGTCGTAGCCGGCGCCCGTCGTCCAGCGGCCCGTCAACTGCTTGCCCGCTTCGACCGTGTAGCGGCGCGGGACCTGGTCCAGGGCCAGGCGGTCGTACACGTGGAACACGGCACCGGCTTCACCGGCATTCTCGAACGTGAGATCGACCAGGCCGCCGGTCGCGGACACCTGCGCCTGCACCTGCAATTCGTACGGCAGCGCACGGGCCGGCCGCACGCCGGCGGCCTGCACGGGGGCCGACAGGGCCGTCGGGATCGCCGGGACCTTGGTGCTGCCCAGGCTCAGCGCCAGCGCGCGCCGCGCGGCCGTATCGGGCAAGGCGGCCGCGCTGTCGTTCGGGTTCACGAAATCGAAGCAGGACAGCAGGTTGCCGCTCACGGCACGCCGCCACGGGCTGATGAGCGGCTCGCGCACGCCGAAGCGCGCCTCGATGAAGCGGACGATCGACGAGTGGTCGAACACCTGCGAATTGACCCAGCCGCCCTTCGTCCACGGCGAGATGACGTACAGCGGCACGCGCGGACCCAGGCCATACGGACGGTGCAAGGTGCGCGCGTCGGCGCCGTTGAGGATGTGGTGGTATTCGCCGGTCGTGTCGACGGTCGATGCGCCCGCGAGCCGGGCCTGCGCCGGATCGGGGCTGTACGTCGTGTACGACGGGACGGCCGGCGGCGGCATGTGGTCGAAGAAACCGTCGTTCTCGTCGAAGTTGATGATGAAGACCGTCTTGCTCCAGCTCTCCGGATTGGCCGTCAGCGCATCGAGCACCCGCGCGATGTAGTCGGCGCCCGACGCGGGGCTCGATGGCCCCGGGTGCTCGGACCCTTCGGCGGTGGCGACGACCCAGCTCACCTGCGGCAGCCGGTTGGCCAGCACGTCCGCCTTCAGCAGGTCGAGATCGCGCGTGCTCACGCCGCGGCTGCGCAGCGACGGCGAATAGCCCGGCCGCTGGTACCACGCGTTGCGGAACGAACGGAAGCCGGCCAGCGAATTGTCGGTGAAGTTGTCCGCCATGTTCTGGTAGACCTGCCAGCTGATCCCGGCCGCTTCCAGGCGCTCGGGATACGTCGTCCAGCGGTAGTCGGTGTTCGGGTCCGGATTGAAATCGTCGTGGCTGTTGTCGGTCGACGGACCGCCCGCGGCGCCCAGCGGGTCGTTATGGCCGGTGAACAGGAACAGGCGGTTCGTGTTGGTGCCGGTCTGCGTCGCGCAATGATAGTGATCGCAGATCGTGAAGGCGCGGGCGAGCGCGAACTGGAACGGCACGTCGGCCTCGGCGTAATAGCCCAGCGCATGGTTCTGCTTCACGGTACACCAGTCGTTCATGCGGCCGTGGTCCCACGCCAGCTGCGCATCCAGCCACGCGTGCGGCGTGCCGGCCACGCGCATGACCGGGAAATCCTGCACGGTATTCAGGCGGAACGGCGCGATGGCGCGGCTCTGCGGCCAGTTCGGACGCCCCGGCACCGGCGCGCCGCCGACGGTCTGCTGCACGAAGACCGTCTTGCGGTTGAAGAGGTTCCGCCGGTCCATCACGGGAATCGGGAACGGATCGCCGAATCCCCGCACGCCTTCCAGCGTGCCGAAATAATGGTCGAAGCTGCGGTTCTCCTGCGTCAGCACGACGATGTGCTCGACGTCCTGCAGGCTGCGGGTGCGCTGGTTGGCCGGCAGGGCCAGCGCCTTCTGGATCGCGGGCGGGAAGGAAGCGAGGACGGCACTGGCGCCGCCGGCCTGCGCCAGCGTGCGGAGGAAGCCGCGGCGGCTCATGCGTGCACCATCGGCGCGGGAAACGCGAGATCGAAAGATTGCATTTGAATGTTCCAGGTTAATTATTGGAAATACACCTCATGCTCAACAAGGCTTCAGCGTAGGCATCGATGATGAAATGTTGATGACAAGTTAATTTTTCGAAGTTTTGATCTGGATCAACGATCTCACCTCGATCAAACCGGTAAGGTGGGCCCATGGACAAGTTCAACCCGCCGCCGGCCGACCCCTGGGCCGACATCGAACCGCCTACCGTGACCGACCGCCTGCTGCACGCGGCCCTGGGCCGCATGACGTCCGGCATTTCGCCCGCCGCGCTGGCGCTCGCGTGGATGGACTGGAGCCTGCACCTGGCGCAATCGCCGGGAAAATGGGCCCGGCTGTGCGACAAGGCCTTGCGCAAGGCCGGCCGTTTCGGCGACTACGCCGCGCGTGCCGCCGCCGGACCGGCGGCACCCTGCATCCAGCCATTGCCGCAGGACCGCCGCTTCGACGGCGCCGCGTGGCAGCGGTGGCCGTTCAACGTGATCCAGCAAGGCTTCCTGCTCAACCAGCAGTGGTGGCACAACGTCACGACCGGCATCGGCGGCGTCGCGCCGCACCACGAACAGGTCGTATCGTTCGTCGCGCGCCAGCTGCTCGACATGATGTCGCCCGTGAACTACGTCGCGACGAATCCCGAGGTGCTGCAGGCCACGGCGCAACAGGGCGGCATGAATTTCTCGAAGGGGGCGGCGCACTTCGCGGACGACTGGTGGCGCCTGCTGACGGGCCGCCAGCCGGCCGGCGCCGAAGACTTCGTGCCGGGCCGCCAGGTGGCCGTCACGCCCGGCCGGGTCGTCCTGCGCAACCGGCTGATGGAGCTGATCCAGTACGCACCCGCGACGGCCGACGTGCATGCGGAACCCGTGCTGATCGTGCCCGCGTGGATCATGAAGTACTACATCCTCGACCTGTCGCCGCACGATTCGCTCGTGAACTACGTCGTCGGGCGCGGCCACACCGTCTTCATGATCTCGTGGCACAACCCGGGCGACGCGGACCGCGATCTCGGCATGGACGACTACCTGCACCTGGGCGTGCTCGCCGCGCTCGATGCCGTCACCGCCATCGTCCCCGACCGGCGCGTCAACGCCGCCGGCTACTGCCTGGGCGGCACCCTGCTCGCGATCGCCGCCGCGTACCTGGCGGGCCGGCGCGACGCGCGCCTGCAATCGCTCACGCTGCTCGCCGCCCAGACGGATTTCACGGAGCCGGGCGAGCTGTCGCTGTTCATCGACGACAGCGAACTGGATTTTTTGGAAGATATCATGTGGCGCCAGGGCTACCTGCAGACGCGCCAGATGGCCGGCGCCTTCCAGCTGCTGCGCTCCAACGACCTCGTGTGGTCGCGCATCGTCAACGACTACCTGCTCGGCCAGCGCCCGCCGATGAACGACCTGATGGCGTGGAACGCGGACGCCACGCGCATGCCGTACCGGATGCACAGCGAATACCTGCGCCGGCTGTTCCTGAAGAACGACCTGTTCGAGGGTAGGTACCGCATCGACGGCAGGCCCGTGGCGCTGGCCGACATCCGCGCGCCGCTGTTCGTCGTCGCCACCGAATCGGACCACGTGGCGCCGTGGAAGTCCGTCTACAAGATCAACCTCGTGGCCGACGCCGACGTCACGTTCGTGCTCACGAGCGGCGGCCATAACGCGGGCATCGTCAGCGAACCGGGGCACCGCGGCCGGCACTACCGCCTCGCGCGCCGCAGCGACGGCGCCACGTACGTCGCCCCGGACGACTGG
>NZ_JBKYMO010000435.1:0-4646 GCF_047302915.1 Massilia sp. CT11-108
CGCCAGGCTGTCGCCGCGGCCGCTGGCCAGCACCGGGTCCAGGACGACGGGCAGGCCGGGCCGGCGCACGCGCAGCATGCGGATGATGCCGGCGATGGCTTCCGCGTTTTCTCGGCTGCCGGGAATGCCGATCTTCACCGCGCAGATCGGCATCGTGTCGGCCAGCACCACGGCCTGGCGCAGCAGCAGGCCCGCGTCGACGGGCACCACTTCGCGCACGGCGTTGTTGTCCTGGACCGTCAGCGCCGTCACGAGCGGCAGCGCGTGAGCGCCCTGGGCCGATATCGCTTCGATGTCGGCCTGGATGCCGGCGCCACCCGACGGATCGAGGCCGGCGCACACGAGGACGCAGGGCCGCGTGGCGGTCTCCATCAGATCCGGCCCGCCATCGGCGACGACGGCGAAGCCGCGAATTTGCGCGGCATGCGGCCCGCCAGATACGCTTCGCGACCCGCTTCCACCGCGAGGCGCATCGCACCCGCCATACGCACCGGATCCTGCGCGCCGGCGATGGCGCTGTTCATCAGCACGCCGTCGCAGCCCAGTTCCATCGCGATGGCCGCGTCGGACGCCGTGCCGACGCCCGCATCGACGATCACCGGCACCTGCGTCTGCTCGATGATCAGCGACAGGTTCCACGGATTCAGGATGCCCATGCCGGAACCGATCAGCGACGCGAGCGGCATGATCGCCGCGCAGCCGATGTCTTCCAGCATGCGCGCCTGGATCGGGTCATCGCTGCAATAGACCATCACGTCGAAGCCGTCGCGCACCAGTTCGCGCGCGGCGACGAGCGTCTCGGGCATGTTCGGGAACAGCGTTTTTTCGTCGCCCAGCACTTCTAGCTTGACGAGCTTGTGCCCGTTCAGCAGTTCGCGCGCCAGCTGCAAGGTGTACACGGCGTCCTTGGCGTTGTAGCAGCCCGCCGTGTTGGGCAGGATGGTCCAGCGCGACGGCGGCACCACGTCGAGCAAATTCGGTTCGTTCGCGTGCTGGCCGATGTTCACGCGGCGGATCGCCACCGTGATGATGTCGGCGCCCGATGCTTCGGTCGCGGCGCGCGTCTGTTCCAGGTCGCGGTATTTGCCGCTGCCCACCAGCAGGCGCGAGTTGTAGGCCTTGCCGGCGATGGTGAGCGGCCGGTCCGCATGCGTCGTATTCGTCATGTCGTATTCCTTTTGAGGTTCAGGATCAGCCGCCGCCGATGGCGCGCACCACGTCCACGCGGTCGCGCGCCTGCAGGGGCGTGTCGCGCCAGCGCTCGCGCGGCACGACCTGGCGGTTCACGGCCAGCGCGAGCTTCTGTCCCGCGAGGCCCAGCGATTCCACGAGGTCGTGCAGGCTGGCCTGCGCCGGCAGCGTGTGCGCGGCGCCGTTCAGTTCGATCTCGACCATCCTTATTCCTTGTGATACAGCTCGGCGCCGCGCTTCATGAACTCGACGGCCTTCACCTGCATGCCCTGTTCCAGCGCGGCGTTCGCGGCGATGCCCTGGCCGGCCGCGTAGTCGCGCACTTCCTGCGTGATCTTCATCGAGCAGAAGTGCGGACCGCACATCGAGCAGAAGTGCGCCACCTTGGCGGAATCCTTCGGCAGGGTCTCGTCGTGGAAGGAACGCGCCTTGTCCGGATCGAGGCCCAGGTTGAACTGGTCTTCCCAGCGGAATTCGAAACGGGCTTTCGACAGCGCGTTGTCGCGGATCTGCGCGCCCGGATGGCCCTTGGCCAGGTCGGCCGCATGCGCCGCGATCTTGTACGTGATGATGCCGTCCTTGACGTCGTCCTTGTCGGGCAGGCCCAGGTGCTCCTTCGGCGTCACGTAGCACAGCATCGCGGTGCCGTACCAGCCGATGTTGGCGGCGCCGATGCCGGACGTGATGTGGTCGTAGCCCGGCGCGATGTCGGTCGTCAGGGGGCCGAGCGTGTAGAACGGCGCCTCGTGGCACTGCTCCAGCTGCAGGTCCATGTTTTCCTTGATGAGCTGCAGCGGCACGTGGCCCGGACCCTCGATCATCACCTGCACGTCGTGCTTCCACGCGACCTGCGTCAGCTCGCCGAGCGTCTTCAGTTCGGACAGCTGGGCTTCGTCGTTGGCGTCGTAGATCGAGCCGGGACGCAGGCCGTCGCCCAGGCTGAACGCGACGTCGTACGCCTTCATGATCTCGCAGATCTCTTCGAAATGCGTGTACAGGAACGATTCCTTGTGGTGGGCGAGGCACCACTTGGCCATGATCGAGCCGCCGCGCGAGACGATGCCCGTCAGGCGGTTCGCGGTCATCGGCACGTAGGCGAGACGCACGCCGGCGTGGATGGTGAAGTAGTCGACGCCTTGCTCCGCCTGCTCGATCAGCGTGTCGCGGTAGATTTCCCACGTCAGGTCCTCGGCCTTGCCGTGCACCTTTTCCAGCGCCTGGTACAGCGGCACCGTGCCGATGGGGACGGGGCTGTTGCGGATGATCCATTCGCGCGTTTCGTGGATATGCTTGCCGGTCGACAGGTCCATCACGGTGTCGCCGCCCCAGCGCGTGGCCCACGTCATCTTCTCGACTTCCTCGCCGATCGACGACGTCACGGCCGAGTTGCCGATGTTCGCGTTGATCTTCACGAGGAAGTTGCGGCCGATGATCATCGGCTCCGATTCCGGGTGGTTGATGTTGTTCGGCAGGATCGCGCGGCCTTTGGCGATCTCGTCGCGCACGAATTCCGGGGTGATTTCACGAGGAATGCTGGCGCCGAACGACTGGCCCGGATGCTGGCGGCCGATCATCTGCGCCATGCGCTTGCCCGTGGGGCCGGCGGCTTCCAGCGCGGCGAGGTATTCCTGGCGGCGCAGGTTTTCGCGGATGGCCACGTATTCCATCTCGGGCGTGACGATCCCCTGGCGGGCATAGTGCATCTGCGTGACGTTGCGGCCGGGGACGGCGCGGCGCGGCTTGCGCTGCAGGTTGAAACGCAGCTCGGCCAGCTTCGGGTCGTTCAGGCGTTCGACGCCGTAGTGCGACGACGGGCCGGCCAGTTCTTCGGTGTCGCCGCGCTCGCGGATCCAGTCGGCGCGCAGCGGGGCCAGGCCGGAGCGGATGTCGATGGCGGCGTCGGGATCGGTGTACGGGCCGGACGTGTCGTAGACCCACACGGGCGGATTCGGTTCATGGCCGAACGATGCGGGCGTGTCTGACTGGGTGATCTCGCGCATCGGCACGCGGATGTCCAGGCGGCTGCCCGTCACGTAGACCTTGCGGGAATTGGGCAGCGGCGCGACGGCGGCGGCGTCGACGGTGGCGCTGGCGGAGAGGAATTTCGGATCGGCGTTCAAGTGCACTCCTTGTTGGTCACTGAAGATCGGCGATCCAGCTTGAGGAGTACGAAGATGCGTAGTGCGAACGACGTGCACGCAGACTTTTCGAGCTTCCCTTCGCTGGCATTATCCAGATCAGGTTCAGAGGGTATTTCTCACCCACGCCGTTGATGACGGCGCAGGACCCCTAGCATTGGCGTCGTTTCGTGCAGTCCACGAAACGACGGGACGGAGTGTACGCGGGTTTTATGCGCTTGGCAAACAGGAACCGCGGGTGTGGATTGGTGCATACTATCGGCCTGACTCTTCAGATCCCATCAGAACGAACCGATCCATGGCCCTGCTAACCCATCTGCTGCTGTACCCGATCAAATCCTGCGCCGGTATCGCCGTCCGGTCCGCCACCGTGCTCGAATCCGGCCTGTTCGCACTGGGCGTGCACGACCGCGAATGGATGCTGGTGACGGAAGACGGCCAGTTTCTCACGCAGCGCGAGCATCCACGCATGGCGCTGCTCCGGCCGCTGCCGGATGGCGACAGGCTGCGCGTCCATGCGCCCGGCATGGATCCGCTGGTGTTGCCGCTCGCCTGGGACGCGTCCGCGCCGAAGCGCACGGTGAAGATCTGGGACGACACGGTGGACGCCGCCGATTGCGGCGACGCGGCGGCGGACTGGTTTTCGAATGCGCTGGCAACCCCGTGCCGGCTCGTGCGTTTCCACCGCGACGTCGTGCGCCCGACGAGCACCAAGTGGACGAACGGCGTGGAAGCGCAGACGCGTTTCGCGGACGGTTATCCGCTGCTGCTGATCGGCCAGGCGTCGCTGGACGACCTCACCGCCCGCCGCGGCGCGGCCGGCCGCACGGCGCTGCAGATGGACCGCTTCCGCCCGAATCTCGTCGTCGACGGCATCGATGCCTGCGAAGAGGATTTTCTCGCGACGCTAACGATCGGCGACGTGGAGATCCGTCCCGTGAAGCCGTGCGCGCGCTGCCCGATCCCGTCCATCGACCAGGCGACGGGCATTCCCGGCCCGGACCCGCTGGACATCCTGCGGACCTACCGCGCCAATCCGCGCATGGAAGGCGCCGTGTGCCTGGGCATGAACTGCATCGTGACGGCGGGGGCCGGCAGCGAGCTGCATCTCGGGCAGGAATTGACCACCGAGATCGCGTTTTAATCGAACGTCGCCAGCATCTCGAACGGATAAATACCCCGCCGGTGCCCATCGCTGAACGTCAGGTTCAGCGCATAGGCACCCACCGGCTCGATGGCGGCCACGCACACGATCGGCAATCTGCGCAAGGAAGCGGCGCTGGCGCTGGGCGAGATCGGTTCGCCGGCCGCCCTGCC
>NZ_JBKYMO010000436.1:0-4636 GCF_047302915.1 Massilia sp. CT11-108
GGCATGCCGGCCGCCGTGCGCGACCTCGTGGACCCGCTGCTGCTGGGCGTGTGCACGGGCCGCGGCCTCGGATCGTCGGGCATCACGGACATCGTCACGGATGCCGTCGACGGCCGCATCCTCGGCTGCGTCGTACTGCTCGACATGGATCTGCTGGAAACGCATACGGCCAATTCCTGGGCCACGTGGAAGGAAAACCTGCCGTTCGGCGGCCCCGGCTTTGCGCTCACCGCGACGATCGCCGCCCCGCACGACGACACCCGCGCGCACGCCCTGCAATTCCTGATGCTGCACGAATTCGGCCACGTCGTGACGGCGGGCGGATCGTTCCTGCCGCGCTGGTGGGAACCGGTGCCGGCCGCGCTGTTTCCCTTCCTGGACCTGAGCTGGCATGTGAACCCCGCCGGGCGCTTCGTGCCGTGGGGCGGCTCCGATTTCGCCCTGCGCGGCGCCGTCGATTTCTACGGCACGAACAAACTGCACAGCGACACCATCGTGACCGCGTATGCCGGCCTGGAAGGCAGCGATTTTCCCAGCCTGTACGGCGCGACGAATCCGTACGACGATTTCGCGGAATGCTTTGCGAGCTATGTGCACAGCGAACTGCTGGGGCGGCCGTACGAGTTGCGCGTCGATTACGACGGGGTGCCGCAGGCTACGCTCGAGAGTTTCTGGGCGAGTCCGCGCAGCGAGGCGAAGCGGGAGTTCATGCGGCAATTACTCGGCGAGACGGCGGGCGTCGCCAACGATGAAAAACAGTTTGTCGCTGCATGAAAAACCGTCGCCCCCGCGAAGGCGGGAGCCCAATCTGGATCTGCCGCAACGCGTAAGACTTGGGTCCCCGCCTGCGCGCACTAGTGTCCGGAATATTGTTTTCAAAAACCGTCAGAAATAGCATCGTCATTCCCGCGCAAGCGGGAATCCATATTGAGTATGCTAACTACGTTCTCCATTTCCACCTCGTTGGCTATAAAGAGTCGACTTCGAGTAGTCAGCATGGGTTCCCGCTTTCGCGGGAACGACGGTTTTTCTCTATGGCGGGCCTATTTTCGACGGTAAAAATTATTTCGGACAGCAGTGCGCCTGCGCGGGGATGACGGCTAATTCGAGGCCGCGCTTATAACCCGGTGCAGCATCTTTTCGAACGCCCCGAACACCCGCTCCATCACCGGCCCCTTGTACGGATACCTGCCCGGATCGTCCATCGCGTGCACGACCATCGCGTTGTCCACTTCGAAGATGAGTACCCGGCCATCGCGCGTCTCCGCGCAATCGATGCCCAGCCAAGGCAAGCCGATGCGCGCATCGATCCCGGCCAGCGCCGCCGCGTGACGGCGCGCGAACCCGTCGTCGAACGCAGCCATCCCGGCCGCCTCCTCCGCCCGCTTGGCGGCGCTGTCGTCCATGCCCGCGTTCAGGTAATGCACCATCCAGTGCGACGAGATCGCCAGGTGGCAGAGGAATGGCTTGCCGTCGATGAGCACGATACGGTATTTGCGGAACTGGCCGTCCGGACCGGAATAATCGACGAACGGCGCCAGATAGAACTCGCCCGCAGCATGCCCGCCGAGATAGTCGCGCAGCGCGGTGCCGTCGTCCACCTTTTGCAGGTCCGTACCCGCGTGCGAATCCACTGGCCGCACGATCAGCGGGAACGCATCGTCGGTTAGTTGCATTGCTGCCGCACGATCCAGGCGCACCGTCCGCGGCACCAGTGTCCCGGACACGCCATCGAGCGCCGCGCAGACGCCGTCGCGCGACAGGTGCGCGATCCGCTCCGGCCGGTTGATGACGGGACGCGGCCAGCCGTCGAGCATCCGCGCCACGTCGCGCAGCAGCGGCGCGTTGGCGTCCGATTGCGCGATCGCCACGAACAGCGCGTCGTGGTCGGGCACCTCCTCCGGCAGCGGCAGGTCGGGCGTCACGTATTGCACGGTCGCGGCGATGCTCGAGGTCTGCAGCAGGAATTCGACGGGCGTGTTGGCCATGAAGTCGCCGGGCCCCATCAGCACGAGCAGGTTCAAGGCCGGCGTCCTGGCTGGCGCCGGCAGCGCGTACAGCGACCGGATGGCCAGCGCGTGGTGTTGCACGTCCAGGCCCGCCGCGCGCTGGCCCAGCAATTGCAGGACGAAGCTGGCATCCAGCCACGCGTTCGCATCGTCGGGATGCGCCCGGGCACGCGCCAGCAGGCGTTCGCCGACCGGACGCAGGTCGGCCCGATAAAAGGCGCAGCGCATCAGGGCCGCGGCGCCGATCAGCGGGGCGTACGGCGTGGCGGCGGCGCCGAGGATGGTGGGCGTGATCATGACAGGCGGCGGCCGGCGCGCAACACGGCTTCGACGAGCGCGTCGATGTCGGCACGGCACGTGCGGTGGTTGACGATCGCCGCGCGGATCGCGTAGCGGCCTTCGAGCGTCGTCGCGGATGGCGCCACGCGGCCTTCGTCGTACAGTGCGAGCACGATCTCGCGATTCACACGTTCGGGATCCGCGCAGACATAGCGGAAGCAGACGATGTTCAACGCGACGGGCGCCGCCAGCTCCAGTGACGGCTCGGCCGCGACGCGCCCGGCGAGGTAGCGGGCCAGCGCGCACGTGGCCGAGATCGAGCTGCCGATGGCGTCGGCACCGTAGACCTGGAACGTCAGCCACGTCTTCAGTGCCCGGAAGCCGCGCGACAAGTCGGGCCCCAGGTCGCACGGCCACGCCGTCCCCGCGGCGAGCCCGGTGCTGGCGCGCTGCAGGTACGCGGCCGGTGCGGCGAAAGCGTCGAGCATGTGCGCACCGTCGCGCGCGAGAAAATAGCCGGCGTCGTACGGCACCTGGCCCCACTTGTGAAAATCGAAGGCGAGCGAGTCCGCACGCGCGATGCCGTCGAGAAGCGGCGCGACGTCCGGCGCCAGCATCCCCAGCGCCCCGTACGCGCCGTCGACATGCAGCCACATGCCCTGTTCACGCGCGACATCGGCGAGTGCCGCGAGCGGATCGATGGCGCCCGTGTTTACCGTGCCGGCGCTGGCGACGACGAGGAATGGCCGTAACCCGTTGCGGCGATCCGCAGCGACCTGCGCGGCGAGATCCGGTACGTCCATGCGGCCGGCGGCATCCACGCGCACGGTGCGCAGCGCATCGGTGCCGAAGCCGGCCATGTCCATGGCCTTCGCGATGCAGCCGTGCGCTTCGGCCGACGCGTACGCGCGCAGGTCCGCATGCGCCGCGAGACCGTGTGCGCGCACGTCGCGCCCGAGCGCCTGCGTGCGCGCGACGACGACGCCCATGAAGTTGGCGATCGACGTGCCCGTGACGAACACGCCGCGGGCCGTATCGGGGAAGCCGAACAGCGCCGCCATCCATTGCGACACCTGGCGCTCCACCTCGACGGGCGCCTGGTTGCGGCCGCCGACGTTCGCGTTCAGCGCCCCCGCGATCATCTCGGCGACGATCCCCACGGGCGTGCCGGCGCCATGCACCCAGCCCATGAAGCCGGGATGCGGGTTGCCGACGGTGTAGGGAATGACGTTGTCCTGCAGGCTGCGGTACGCATCCGCCAGCGAGCCCGGCGCGCGCGGCAGCGGGGCACGCAGGCTGGCGCGTGCGGCGTCCGGCATCTGCTGCCAGACGGGCCGCGCGCGAATATCCTCCAGGTGGTCGAACATGTCGTCCAGGATCTGGTGCCCGAGGGCGCGGAGTTGCGTCCAGTCCGCAGGGTCGAGCGTAGCGTCGGGGCCGTCAGCCATATGCATCATTCAGGAATCGATGCAGCCGATTATCGCAGGTCGGCTCGCTTTCGATCCGTGGAACAAGCTGTAAAAGCTGTGACTATTGCCCTTTTGATTACGCGGCCGCCTCTGCCAGGCCGAGGTGACGCCGCAGCGCACCCTCGTCGAGGAAGTAGTGGCACAGCTCGGTGCCGGCCGGCTCCGCGGCGAGCACCGGCACCAGTTCGTCGTAGCGGGCGACGAGGGCCGGGTCGGCATCCACGTCGACCACGTCCACCGCGTACGCCCGCCCCTGGCGGGCCATGAACGCCTGCAGCGCGGCGAGCATGTCCTCGCACAGGTGGCAGTACGACCTGGAGTACAGCGTAAAACGTAGACTCATTGGCGCGGCCGGATGACGAGGTAGCGCGAGACATTGTCCCTACGCACCAGCAGCGCGACCGGTTTCTTCGCGTCGAGCTTGGCGACGAGCCCGTTGAACTGGGCCGCGCCCGTGATCTCGACATTGTTCATCTGCAGGATCACGTCGCCCTGGCGGATGCCGGCCGACGCCGCGCGCCCTTCGGAGAACTCGACCAGCACACCCGCTTCCGTCTTGAGCTCGCGCTTCTGGGCGGCCGTGAGATCCGACACGTGCAGGCCCAGTGCGTTCGGCGCCTGGTCCGGCGTCGGCTTCTTGGGCGTCGCCTTGGCCGTCGGCGATTTTTCTTCCTGCAGTTCGACGATGGTCACCGGCAGGTCGATCTGGCTGCCGCGGCGCCACACGGTGACGTTGGCGCGGCTGCCGACGGCGCTGCCGCCCACGAGGCGCGGCAGGTCGGAGCTGCGCTCGATGTCCTTGCCGTTGAATTTCAGGATGATGTCGCCGACCTTCAGGCCGGCCTTGTCCGCCGGCCCGCCCGGCTCGACCATCGCGAC
>NZ_JBKYMO010000437.1:0-4620 GCF_047302915.1 Massilia sp. CT11-108
CCTGGGTTCGGGCTTTTCGCTCGGTATTTACGGGTTTTGGGGGGTACTATGCATGTTGGGGTTTTAATTATAAAAAAAAAAACCCGCCGCCGGCCGCGCCGCGGGGGGCGGTTTTTTTACGGCGTCCGATTCAAGCGATCAGAAGCGGTAGGTCACGTTGGCGTAGATGAAGCGGCCGTACGAATCGTAGATCTGCGGGAACGTGTTGCCGTTGCCGTAGGTACCCGTCACCGAGCTGGACGATGCAATCGGCGGATCCTTGTCCAGCAGGTTGTTGACGCCGAAGCTCACGGCCAGCTTGCGGTTGAAGCGGTACACGCCGTTCAGGTCGAAGTAGCTGCGCGAAGCCAGGTACGCGTCACGTTGCGTGTCCAGTTCGCCAGCCAGCTGCGGGTTCCCGTCGAGCATGTCGTTCTTCAGGCGGTCGATGTAGCGCCAGGTGAGCGACAGATCCAGGTTGTACGGGCTCGACCAGGTCGTGCGCAGCTTGTGGCGCCATTTCGGGGTCGGGGTGCCGCAGGTCGCGCCGTACAGGCCCGTGCAGTCATAGCTGCCGTTGCCCGGCAGGTTCTCCACGGTGTAGCTGTGCACGTAGGTGCCGTTCAGCGTGAAGTCCAGGTTGCCGTAGCTCTGCGGCAGGCGGGTGCGGTAGCTGGCGCCCACGTCCAGGCCCGACGTGCCCTGCGAACCGATGTTCGTGGTGCCGGCTTCGACGTAGCCGTTCGGGGTCAGCCACAGCGAACCGAGCTGGTCGCGGTGGATCAGGCCGCAGTACAGCGGATTGCCGGTCGTGAGGCACTGGGTGTATACGCTCTGGGCGTTGACGGCCTGGATCGCGTCCTTGATCTTCAGCTTGAACGCGTCCAGCGTGATGGTCAGGTTCTTGATCGGGTCGATCACGATACCGACCGTGTACGTGTTGGCGGTTTCCGGCTTGACGCCCGGGTTGCCGCCGGTACGGCCGTTGTACTGGTTGGTCGAGTTTTCCGGCACCTTGCCGTACAGCGAAGCCGGCAGGCCCGTGTTGGCGCACTGCGCCTGCGTGGCTTTCGGGGTCTCGCCGCCGCACGGGTCGTCGTTCGGCCCGGCCAGCACCACGGCTTGCGGCGTGTACAGTTCATAGATGTTCGGTGCGCGGACGGCACGCTGGGCCGAACCGCGGACGCGCACCTGGTCGATCGGCTGCCAGTCGAGGCCCAGGCCGAACGTGTTGGTCTTGGCATCCGTGCTGTACTGCGAACGGCGGTACGAACCGGACAGGTCCATGTGCTTCGAGAAGGCCATGTTGTCCAGCAGCGGCAGCTTGAATTCGCCGAAGGCTTCCTTCACGTTGTACGAACCCGCGACGGCCGGGGAGGCGCCGCCGGCACCGGACAGGTCGCCGGTCTGGTTTTCGTAGTCGGGCTCGAAGGCCAGTTTTTCGACGCGCTGCTCGTAGCCGAACGACACGCCGGCGCCGCTTTCGGCGGTCGGCAGCTTCAGGCCGAAGCGGGTCAGGTCGGTGCCGATGTTCAGGCCGAACACGGATTGCTGCGTGAAGCCGCCGTTCGAGCCGGTGGCGTTCAGGTAGTCCAGCGCGGCCTGGTTGACGCCGCCCTGCTTGTACAGGTTGTACGGCACGCAGGCGGTGTCGGAACCGTTGACGACGGAGCGGCACACGGCCTTGCCCGTGGTCGGATCGGCGACGACGTCCAGCGCGTTGGCGATCAGGCGGCTCGAGAAGTAGCCGGTCGCACGGTCGCTGTGGTTGACGCGCGCGAACTGGCCGAACACGTCGTACGACCAGTCGCCGACCATGCCCTTCACGCCCAGTACTTCGCGGAACGAGGAGTCGGTGATGCTGGTGGAACGCGGGCCGCCTTCGACGTTACGCTTGCCGACCGAGACGGTGGCGGTGTCGCCCGGCTTCTTGAGGCCCAGCGCGGTGCGCCATGCATCGTTCAGCAGCGGGTTTTCGTAGGCGATCGTCGCCTGCTGGCCGTAGAAGATGCCGCCTGGCGCGATCTGCGCGTCGGTCGTGTAGTTGTGGAAGCTGAATTCGCTGTAGATGCGCGCGTTCTCGTTGATGTCGAGGTGCACCATCGAGTTGATGTTGTACTCGTCCGATGGGCGCTGGAAGAAGTTCAGCGGGCCGAAGTTGTAGGCGTCGGTGGCCGACACGTACTTGCGCGGATTGCCGTTCGCATCCGGGGTGAACGAGCCGACGCGGGCGATCGAGGTGCCGGAACCGGAGCAGGCGAAGCCCGGATCGGACGCGCCCAGCGAGCAGGCCGAGAAATCGCGCTGCGATTGCAGCAGGGCGTCGGCGTGGCGGTGCGAGGCGAAGAACGTCGCGTTACCCTTGTTGTCGGCGAAGTTCGAGCCCATCAGGATGCTGAAGTCGTACTTCTTGGCGTCGAACGTGTGGTTGCCCGGCAGCGGGAACCCCTTCTGGTTGACGACGCCCTGGATCTCGTCGTTGTGCTGCTTGTGGTTGGCGCCGGAGATGTTGGCTTCCAGTTCCACGCCTTCGTAGTTGTCCTTCATGATGAAGTTGACGACGCCCGACACGGCGCCCGAGCCGTACACGGCGCCGGCGCCGCCGGTCAGCACGTCGACACGGCGGATCAGTTCACTCGGGATCTGGTTCAGGTCGGCCGCGACGCTGAGCACGCTGCCGGACGGCAGGCGCTTGCCGTTGACGAGCACCAGGGTACGCTGCGAGCCCATGCCGCGCAGGTCGACGGTGGCGGTACCGCTGGCGCCGTTCGAGATCGCGGCACCTTGCGACGCGAACACCTGGGGCAGGTTGTTCAGCAGGTCTTCGGTATTGCGTACGCCATCGATCTTGATGTCCTTGGCGCTGAGGGTGGTGATGGGGCTGGAGCCTTCCGTATTCAGCGACGGAATGCGCGACCCCGTCACTTCCACGCGCTGCATCGACGCGGCGGGTGCCGCGCCAGTGTCCTGTGCGTGAGCGACGGACGCGCCGAGCGCCATGCCGCCGGCAAACATCAAACGTACCGATCGAGATAAAACTTTTTCCGACATCATTTGTCTTGAGTCCCTTCTGAGCTGGGCCGGTGCGGACTACGCGCCGGCTCGCAGATCTTGTTATTGATCTACCCCCATCCTTTTGGGAGGGAATTTTTATTTGCTGCAAGACAATGAAATCATTGCTAATAAACAAAGTCAACGTGTAAATATGCATATATGCATCACCACTGTAAATATCACACTTTGTTCTCCGGATATGAGAAATACTCGAAAGAAATTTTGCTTTACATGTTGTATTTAGTTTTTTATTCGAATTTTCATTGATGCGTAATTACAACGTTCTGCCCCATATTGGTGCGGCAATGCACCAAAAACTAGCGGGACAGTGAGTGCTCACTGTCCCGCTCGTCATCGTCCGTCGATCAGCCGGCGAACCGGCTGTCTGTCATCAGAACTGGTAACGCACGCCGGCCTTGAAGAAGCGGCCGATGGCGCCGCTGGCGTCCATCGGGTTGTAGCTCATGCCGCCGTAGGTCAGCGGATCCAGCGGGCCGTTCGCGTACTGCGAGGCGCACTTGTCGCCCCGAAGTACACGTTTTGCATGTCGGCGCGGTAGTTCGCAGTCGCCGTCACGTTCAGGTCCTGGCGGTCCCAGGACAGTAAACACCACAACAGCCCATTCATTTGGTTATGGCCCCATGACATCTTTTCCCGGCAGGGGCGGCGCAATCTGGTCTATAGTTCCGAACGCGTTCGATGACTCACCCGGGAATCCCGATGTTTGCTTATATCCTGCGGCGCCTGTGGCAGATGCTGCCGACGATGGCCGGCGTCGTCGTGCTGGTGTTCGTGCTGTTCAACTGGGTCGGCGGCGACCCCTCGTACCTGTTGGCGGGCAAGATGGCCGACGCGCGCGCCATCGCCAACATCCGCGCCCAGCTGGGACTCGATGCGCCGTGGTACGTCCAGCTCGGCATCTTCGTGAAGCAGATCGTCACGTTCGACTTCGGCAACGCCTGGGCGACGGGCGAGCCCGTGTCGCACATCATCGCCAGCCGCCTGGGGCCGTCGCTGACGGTGCTCGTGCCGCTGACGGTGCTGGAGACCACGATCGGCATCGCGCTGGCGCTCGCCGTCGCCTTCGTGCGCGGCTCGCTGACGGACCGCGTCGTGATGGTCGCGTGCACGGTCGGCATGTCGATCTCGATCCTCGTCTACATCATCGTGTTCCAGTACGGTCTCGCCTATAAGCTCGGGCTGTTCCCCGTGCAGGGCTGGGGCGAGCATTTCACGGAAAACCTGCTGCGCTACGCCACCCTGCCGATCCTGATCGGCCTCACCGTGTCGCTGGCGCCGACATTGCGCCTGTTCCGCAGCTTCGTGCTGGATGAAGTGGGGCAGGACTACGTGCGCACGGCGCGCGCGAAAGGCTTGCCGGAGCGGCGCATCGTCTGGGTGCACGTGCTGCGTAACGCCGCCATCCCCATCATCACGTACGTCATGGCCAACCTGCCGGCGCTCTTGATCGGCGCCTTCCTGCTCGAGCGCTTCTTCGGCATCCCGGGCATCGGGCGCGAAGTGATCCTCGCCGTCGAGCGCAGCGACTTCCCCGTGATCAAGGCGATCACGGTCTACGTCGCCGCC
>NZ_JBKYMO010000438.1:0-4616 GCF_047302915.1 Massilia sp. CT11-108
TCCTCGCGCGGCACGCGCGCATTCACCTCGACGAATTCGCGCAGGTATTCCGGCACCCACAGCGTGCCGTAGCGCGCCGCCAGCGCCTGCGCCAAGGTCGACTTGCCCGTCGATTCCGCGCCCAGCAGCGCCACACGTGCCACGGTCGCCACCGTCATCGCGCGCCCTCGGCCACCGGCATGTCCGCGTCCTGCGCGGCATGGGTCCACGCGCGCAGGCCCAGCACGGCCAGCACGACGAACACGGCGTACAGGATCGCCGTCAGGTGCAGGCCTTTATAGATGTACAGGCCCACGTACAGGATGTCGACGACGATCCACGTGTGCCAGTTCTCGATCTTCTTCTTCGCCGTGAGCAGTTGGCCCAGCAGGCTGCCCGCGGTGAGGAAGCCGTCCATGTGGGGCACGTCCGTGTCCGTGCACGCCTTCAGGAACGCCGATAGCGCGAAGAAGCCGGCGGCCCAGCCGAGCAGCGACGCGAGCCGGCCCGTGTGTGACAGGCGCGTCACGGGCAGCGGCTTGCCCTCGGCGCCGCGCAGCCACTGCCACCAGCCCCAGATCGAAGCCGCGATGAACACGCCCTGCAGGCCGGCGTCGCCGTACAGGCGGGCGTCGAAGAACACGACGCCGTACGTGGCGGACGACACGATGGCGAAGAACCAGCCCCAGTGATTGCGCAGGATGGTCAGGACGACCGTCGCGACGGACAGCACGAAGCCGAGCAGTTCGAGCGGCGTGGTGGAAAAGCCCAGCAGGACCAGGGTATCGTTCATGGGCGGACAATGACAGGAGAGTCGGCGATTATGGAAGGTGGCGCGGGTTTATGCAACCCGACGGCGAGTGTCCGTTTCCGGACACCGCTGCCCGCCAGCGGGCAATGCGGCAGTCCGTCCCCAGAGCGAAACCCGGCTGGCACGGGGCTTGCAATACAGGCAGCATCACAATGCCCGCTTTGATCATGGACCAGGCCATCCCGCTCGACATCCTCCGCCGCCGCACCCGCATGCGGCTCGCCTCCACGCTCGTCGTGCTCGGGGCCCTGTGCGCCGCCGCGTGGGGCCTGAACCGCGCGCTGCGTCCGAGCGTGTCCGCGGCCGACGTCGTCGTCGCGGAGGTGCGGCGCGGGAACGTGGACAACACGGTCGGCGCGGCCGGCGTCGTCATTCCCGTGCACGAGGAAGTGGTGGCGAGTCCGGGCGCGAGCCGCGTCGCGAAGGTCCTCGCCAAGCCCGGGCAGCAGGTCCGCGCGGGCGACCTGCTGCTGGAACTGGACGACCGCGATATCCGCCTCGCGCTGGAAGCGCTGAAGGAACAGCTGGCGCAGCAGGACAACCGCATCGCGACACTCAAGCAGGAACTGGAACAGAAGCGCACGCAGATCGTGAGCAGCCTCGAGCTGCTGGAGATCGACCTGCAGGCCGCGCGCGCCACGCTGGAACGCAACGAGAAGCTGCGCTCGAGCGGCCTCGTATCCGGCGAAAACCTGCTGACGGCGCAACTGAACGTGAAGCGCACGGAGATCCAGCTGCGCCAGCAGCGCGCGCTGCTCGACGCCACGCACCGCACGACGGCCACCAATATCGCGGCGGCCGACCTGCAGAAGGCAATCCTGCAAAAGCAGATCGCACAGCAGGAACGGTTATTGGACCGCACCCGCGTGCGCGCCCCGTTCGGCGGCATGCTCACGTGGCTGCTGGAAGAAGAAGGCGCGAGCGTGGCGGCGGGCCAGCTCGTCGCGCGCGTCTCCGAATTGAACAACTACCGCGTCGAGGCCACGCTGTCCGACTTCCACGCGCGCCAGCTCGCGCCGGGACAGGCCGTGCGCGTGGAGCAGAACGGCGAGGTCATGGCCGGCACCGTCCACACGATCCTGCCCGAAATCCAGAACGGCACCATCAAGCTGCTGGTCGACCTCGCGCAACCGCGCAATCCGCACCTGCGCAACAAGATGCGCGTGGACGTCGCGGTCGTCACGGAACGCCGCGCGAATGTGCTCGTGGTCGACAGCGGCCCCGCCTTCAACGGCCGCGGCCCGCAGCCGGCATTCGTCGTGCGGGACGGCGTGGCGCGCAGGACGATCCTCGACCTGGGCGCCGGCGACGGCAAGGTCGTCGAGGTCGTGGGCGGCGCGCACGCGGGCGACCGCGTCGTCGTCTCCGACACGGCCGACTTCAAGCACCGCGACAGCATCCGCATCACGAACTGAATCCAAACGAGAGGACACCATGATCAGACTGAACCAGGTCAGCAAGACCTACCGCACCGACAAGGTGGAAACGCTGGCCCTGAAAGACATCGACCTCGTCGTCGAGCGGGGCGAATTCGTCGCGCTGATGGGCCCCAGCGGCTGCGGCAAGAGCACCCTGCTGAACCTCATCGGCCTGCTCGACCGGCCCAGCCAGGGCGCGATCGACGTGGACGGTATCCCGATCAAGCGCTACGCCGACCGCCAGCTCGCGAAGCTGCGCAACCAGACGTTCGGCTTCATTTTTCAAAGCTTCCACCTGATCCAGGACCTGCGCGTGATCGACAACGTCGAGCTGCCCCTGCTCTACCGCAGCGTGTCCGGCGGTGAGCGGCGCCGGCTCGCGCGCGAGGCGCTCGCCCGCGTGGGCCTGTCCGCGCGCATGGACCACTACCCGAACCAGCTGTCCGGCGGCCAGCAGCAGCGCGTGGCGATCGCGCGCGCCATCGTCGGCCAGCCGCACGTGCTGCTGGCGGACGAGCCGACGGGGAACCTGGACAGCCGGATGGGCGCCGAGATCATGGACATCCTGCTGAAACTGAACGCGGAAGGCACGACCATCGTGATGGTCACGCACGACGAGCGCGAGGCGTCGCAGGTCGGCCGCATCGTGCGCGTGTTCGACGGCCAGCTCGTCCAGCCGGAGCATCTCCATGCTGCGTAACTACCTGCTGACCGCCTACAAGGTCTTCATGCGCCGCAAGCTGTTCACGGCCATCAACCTCGCGTGCATCGTGCTCACGCTCGTCGTGCTGATGGTGATCAGCGCCCTGCTCGACACGGCGTTCTGGCCAACCGGCGTGGAAGGCCGGAGCGACCGCCTGCTGCAGGTGTACGGCATGCGCAGCGAGAGCGTCAACGACAAGGGCCTGCCCACCGGCCTGCGCACCGGCCTGCTGGGCTACAAGACCATCTCGCGCTACCTCATGCCGTTGCAGAGCGTGGAGCGCGTCTCGGCCATCACGACGACGAGCGAGGTCTCGGTCTACCAGGGCGACCGCGTGAGCCGGCTCGACATGCGCCGCGTCGACGCGAATTACTGGAAGATCATGCAATTCAAGCTGCTGGCCGGCCGCCTGCCGGACGAGGACGACGACCGCCTGGGCCGCATGGTGGCCGTCGTCAACGCGACGACGGCGCGCCAGCTGTTCCCCGGGGCCGCCGCGGTCGGCCAGCGCATCAGCGTGGACGGCCAGGCGTTCGAAGTCATCGGCGTCGTCGCGGACGTCATCCACATCAACGCCTACGCGGACATCTGGGCGCCGCTCGCCACATTCCCGTCGTCGAACTACCGCGACGAATACACGGGCATGTTCGCCGCACTGCTGCTGGCGCGCTCGCCGGCCGACCTGCCGCGCATCCGCGCCGACGTCGAACGCGTCGCCAGGACCATCCAGCCGGTGGGTACCCAGATCTTCGGCAAGACCACGTTCTGGGCCGACACCAAGCTCGACGTCGTCGCCCGCGCGCTGCAGGGCCGGGAAAGCTACGTCGATTCCGGCGGCAGGCGGCTGCTCCTGATGATCGCGGGCGGCATGCTCGTGTTCATGCTGCTGCCCGCGCTGAATCTCGTCAACCTGAACATGGGCCGCATCATGGAGCGCAGCGCGGAGATCGGCGTGCGCAAGGCGTTCGGCGCCACCAGCCTGCAGCTCGCGGGCCAGCTCGTCGTCGAGAACGTGCTGCTGTGCCTCGCCGGCGGCCTGCTCGGCCTGGCCTGCGCCCAGGGCGTGCTGTGGTGGCTCGAAGCGTCGCAGCTGATCCCGTACCTGGAAGTCCACCTCAACCCGACCGTGTTCGGCTGCGGCATGCTGCTCGCCTTCGTGTTCGGCCTGCTGTCCGGCGCGATCCCCGCGTGGAAGATGTCGCGCCTCGATCCCGTCCATGCCCTGAAAGGAGCCGCGTGATGCTGCGCCACCTGTTGCGACTGACCTGGAAGCGCAAATCCAGGAACCTCATGCTGAGCCTCGAGATCCTGCTCGCCTTCGTCATCGTGTTCGGCATCGCCGCGTTCGGGCTGCGCTACTGGCAGCTGTACCGCCAGCCGGTCGGTTTCGACGGTACCGACACGTGGTCCGTGCAGATGCAAATGGGCGAAGCACCGCCCAAGTCCATCGCGCCGGACGTCTACGACACGCTGCGCCGCAGCCTGCTCGAACTGCCGGAAGTGCGCGCCGTGAGCTTTGCCAGCTATGCGCCGTACACCCGCTCGACGTGGACCACGACGTTCGCGTCGCCGCAGACCGGCGCCGCCGTGCAGACCAATACCATCGAAGCGGGCGACGACCTGCCGGAGGTGCTCGTGTAGCGCTGGCCCAGCGCCGGCCGGCCCGGGAACATCTCGGCCGCCACGCGCCGGTTCACGACCGCGG
>NZ_JBKYMO010000439.1:0-4608 GCF_047302915.1 Massilia sp. CT11-108
CCAACGTGGCGCGCAACGCCGCGGCCCTCGGCACGCACTGCGGCCTGCTGGGCGTCGTCGGTGCCGACGAGGCGGGCGACCACGTCGAACGCATCCTGCGCGAATCGAGCATCCACAGCTACCTGAAGCGCGACGAGGCGATCTCCACGATCATCAAGCTGCGCGTGATCGGCCGCCAGCAGCAGATGGTGCGCATCGACTTCGAGGACGCGCCCACCGAAACGATCCTGCGCGACAAGCTCACGCAATTCAAGGCGCTGCTGCCGGACTACGACGTGATCGTCCTGTCCGACTACAACAAGGGCAGTCTCGTGGATGTGGCCGAGATGATCCGCGCCGCGCGCGCGGCCGGCAAGACCGTCATGGTCGACCCCAAGGGCGACGATTTCACGCCGTACGCGGGCGCCACGATGCTCACGCCGAACAAGTCGGAACTCAAGCGCATCGTCGGCAGCTGGAAGACGGAAGAGCAGCTGACGGAAAAGGCCCAGAAGCTGCGCACGGACCTCGGCCTGGAAACGCTGCTGCTCACGCGCTCGGAAGAGGGCATGAGCCTGTACACGGCGAACGAGGTCCTGCACGTGCAAGCGGACGCGCGCGAGGTGTTCGACGTCTCCGGCGCCGGCGACACCGTCATCGCGACGATGGCCGCCATGCTGGGTGCCGGCGTATCGCTGCCGGAAGCGCTGGCGACGGCGAACCGCGCGGGCGGCATCGTCGTCGGCAAGCTGGGTACGGCGACCGTCACGCGCGACGAGCTGTTCGCGCAACGCCGCAAGGACGACGGCCACGCGTGATTGCGTGGTCGCAAACCAGGGCGTCAACCCACCGCCGTATTCATCCGTTAAGGCAACAGGCGGCCATCCCCGGCCGCCAACCAAGCCAACGATAACGGAGAAAACGAGATGATCAAGAAGCTGATGCTTGCAGTCGCCACGCTGGTGGCGTCGATGGGCTTTGCATTCGCCCAGGTGGACGTCAACAAGGCCGATGCCGCCGCGCTGGATTCGGTCAAGGGCGTCGGTCCGGCCATGTCGAAGGCAATCATCGACGAGCGCACCAAGGCCGGTCCGTTCAAGGACTGGGCCGATTTCCAGAAGCGCGTGAAGGGTGTGGCCGACAAGCGCGCCGCCCAGCTGTCGAAGGCCGGCCTGCAGGTCAATGGCCAGGCCAGGGACGGCGCGCCGATGGCCGCCGCACCGGCTGACAAGACCGCCAAGCCCGCCAAAGCCGGCGCCAAGCCGGCCGACGCGAAGGCCAGGCCGGAAGCCAAACCCGAGGCCGCCAAATCGGCGACCTGATCCGGCTCCTGCCGCATGAGAACCCCGCCCCGCGCGGGGTTTTTGTCTTTGTACAAAAGTATTTCGCTTGCCGGTCCCATACGCGCCCCGTCAACTCGGATTAGAATGTCGGTTTCGCGTTCGCAAAAGAGTAGGCAATGGCATACAAGACCATCGAAGACACGATCGGTAATACCCCGCTGGTGCAGCTGGTGCGCATCCCCGGGCCGGAAGCGGCGGCCCGCAACAACGTCATCCTCGGCAAACTGGAAGGCAACAACCCGGCGGGTTCCGTGAAGGACCGCGCGGCGATGTCGATGCTGCGCGGGGCCGAGGCACGCGGCCAGATCAAGCCCGGCGACACGCTGATCGAGGCGACGAGCGGCAACACGGGCATCGCGCTGTCGATGGCGGCCGCGATCCGCGGCTACAAGATGGTGCTGGTCATGCCGGACAACCTGTCCATCGAGCGCCGCCAGAGCATGGCCGCGTACGGCGCCCAGATCATCCTGACGCCCAAGACGGGCGGCATGGAATACGCGCGCGACCTGGCCGAGCAGATGCAGAAAGATGGCCAGGGCATCATCCTCGACCAGTTCGGCAACCAGGACAACCCGCGCGCCCATTACGAGACGACGGGTCCGGAGATCTGGCGCGACACGGAAGGCCGCGTCACCCACTTCGTCAGTGCGATGGGCACGACCGGCACCATCATGGGCGTGTCGCACTACCTGAAGGAACGGAACGAAGCGATCCGCATCATCGGCGCGCAGCCGGAGGAGGGATCGTCGATCCCGGGCATCCGCAAATGGCCGGAAGCCTATATGCCGAAGATCTTCGATAAATCGCGCATCGACCAGGTCGAGAATGTGACCCAGGCCGCGGCGGAACAGATGGCACGCCGCCTGGCGGCCGAAGAGGGTATTTTCTGCGGTATTTCCGCGGCCGGCGCCTGCGAAATCGCCTTGCGTATCTCGCAAACGGTGGAGAATGCGACGATCGTGTTCATCGTCTGCGACCGCGGTGATCGTTATCTGTCGACGGGTGTGTTCCCCGCCTGATTGCTTGCTTGCCCGGCGCGGGTTCCCGGCGCTGGGTCTTCCCCATCCCGCATCCGCTGCGGGGAAATACTATCCCTGACCCGGCAATTCGATCATTCGGGAGGCCGGCAGAGTCGGGCGGTGCGGCGGCATCAATGGCCGCCGTCCGGTCCGGTGCGTGCCATTATTACTCGCTGCCGCCTGCGTTGCCGTCCTTGTCTTTCGGCTTGAACTGCTTGTCGCTGATGCGGAACTTGGCACGACGGTCGCCCATCAGGTAGCGCAGGTCACGGATCGACAGATCGGAGACTTCGTGCATGCGGATCAGCAGCGAAGCGCCGACCGGCAGACGGTGGTGGCGGATTTTCGAGATCACCGGCGGCGCAACTTCCAGGGCGCGCGACAGTGCGGCGTCGTTCTTCAGGCGCAGGTTCTCGATCAGGGTGTCGAGCAGGCGATTCGGGTTGTATTGCAGCAGTTCGTCGTTTTCCGAATCGCTGTTCATATCGATACCGACTTGGTTCGTCATGATTCACTATTCCTATGAGGGTTTGTCAGAGCTCGCGGCGGAACTTCCACTCCTGTAAGGATATGAAAGTTTCTACTAAATTATACAACTAATTTCCAATTTAGTACTTAAGAGCAATAAGGATCAGTGGCTTTCGTTGAGTTCGTTGTCCCATCGCAACAATAGCCGCAATGCAATTCTCTCACAAACTCACTGAGGACATCATTGTTTTTTATTTAAACTTAAGTGTAGAGCAATTAACGATGCGCTGCCGCACAATTAGGAATTGAGTAGTGGAATGACAACTTGAGAGGGGGTATCGGGGAGGATGCTAAGTTTCTCAGGAGAACTGTCTAGAAGAAATAAGCATACCCCCGGGGAGTATAAGGTTGTCACGACTGCATGACTCAGCCGTATTTATGACAATCCTGTTACAAACTGATACAAAGTTGTTGGTTGGAGGACACTAGATTCCGCGCGCCAACCGCACCGCACGGCCTAATTCGATCACGGACATGGCATAGAAATAACTGCGATTGTATTTAGTGATAGCAAAAAAGTTAGCGTTCGCTACCCAATACTCCGTCGGGTCCGCCCCGTTTTGTAAATCGACGAGGCCGTACAGGCGGCCGTCCGGCAGGGCCGTGCGCGTCGCGACGCCGGCACCGTCCAGCTCGCCCGGGCGGTAGCGCGCTTCCAGTCCGCCGAGCAGCCCTTGCCAGGCGAGGCTGGGCGCCACGTCAGCGGGGAACACGGCCGGCCCCGTGTTGTTGCGATCCCAGCCGTGCTCGACGAGGAAGTTGGCCACGCTGCCGATCGCATCGGCGGCCGAGCCGCGCAGGTCGACGATGCCGTCGCCGTCGAAGTCCACGCCATATTTCAGGATATTGCCTGGCATGAATTGCGGCATGCCGACGGCGCCGGCAAACGAGCCCAGCAGCGAGAACGGGTCGATGTTTTCCTTGTGCGCGAGCAGCAGCGTGTGTTCCAGCTCGCTGCGGAAGAACGCCATGCGGTTGGCGCGGTTCGGCGCTTCCGGATAGGCGAAGGCGAGGGTGGTCAGCACGTCGACGACGCGGAAGCGGCCCGTGTCGCGGCCATAGATCGTTTCCACGCCGAGGATGCCGACGATGATCTCGGCCGGCACGCCATACGTCGCCTCCGCGCGGGAGAGGAGGTCGGCGTTCTCGTTCCAGAAGCGCACGCCCGCGTTGATGCGGATCGGCTCGATGAAGCGGTCGCTGTACGCCTGCCAGTTCTTCGGCTTGCCGGGCGGCGCCGGTTTTACGAGCTGGACCGCGGAATCGATGAAGCGTGCGCGTTTGATCACATCCTCGATCTGCGCGCGCTCGAAACCGTTGCGGGCGACGATGTCGTCCTCGAAATCGCGCACGGCCTGCCAGTCGCTGAAATTGACGGCCTCGCCGTCGTAATCGATGGCGGGGCGGGCGGGGGCTTTCGCCTTCTTGCCGGCCTTTCGCCCCGCCTTGGCGGCCTTGGCGGCCTTGGCGGCCTTGGCGGCCTTGGCCGTCTTGGCCGTGGTCTTGGTGTGATGGAGCGAGGATGCGGCGAGGGCATCCGCCGCCGGCCCGGCGCCGATGGCCAGGGCAAGCAGCAGGGAAGCGAAGGATTTCATCGAACTCGGGACAGCAAATCTCTCAGGATGGGAACGAGGCCGGTGCCCGGACTCTGCGGTCCGTAGCGGTAAGCGCTGTAGCGGCGCAGGAATTCCGTCGCGGCCGCGCCAGTCTCGGGAGCCAGGTCGGCGGCGGCGAGGCGC
>NZ_JBKYMO010000440.1:0-4603 GCF_047302915.1 Massilia sp. CT11-108
CTGCCATGATCCCGCGCAGGGCTTCGCGGGCAACCACGGCTCGCGCATCGGCGTGGCGCTGGGCAGCCGGCCGGATCTCGTCGGCAGGCGCAACGTGCCGTCCGTGCTGTACGCCGCCTACGTGCCGCCGCTGTTCTTCTACCAGGACGACGACGCACTCGCGCCCACGCCGTTCGGCGGCCTGTTCACGGACGGCCGCGTGGACACCGTCGCGGAACTGGTGCGCCATCCGCTGCTCGATCCGCTCGAGATGCACAACCGGAGCGACGCCGATATCGCCCGCAAGCTGCGCACGGCGCCGTACGCGGACGGTTTCAGACAGGCCTTCGGCCCGGACGTATTCAGGACGACGGCCAGCACCCTGACGGCACTTGGCGCCGCGATGGACGCGTTCCTGCAAAGCCGCGACATGTCGCCGTTCTCGTCGCGCTACGACGCCTGGGTGCAGGGCAAGGCAAAGCTCACGGCGGAAGAATTGCGCGGCCTGAAACTGTTCAAGGACCCGGACCGCGGCAACTGCGCCAGCTGCCACAAGTTCAACGAGACGTCGACCAATCCGGCCCGCTCGCTGTTCACGGATTTCGGCTACGATGCACTCGCCGTGCCCCGTAACCGGGCCATTCCGGCCAACCGCGACCCGCGCCACTTCGACGAGGGCCTGTGCGCCACGGGGCGTGCAAAAGGATGGAAGGAGCCCGGGCAGTGGTGCGGCTACTTCCGCACGCCAAGCCTGCGCAACGTGGCCGCGCGCGAGCGCTACATGCACAACGGCGTCTTTTCCGACCTGCGCGACGCCGTCGCGTTCTACGCCACCCGCTCGATCGAGCCGGAACGCTGGTACGGGAACGGCCGCCAATTCGACGACGTGGCGCCGCGCCACCTCGGCAACGTCAACGTGGCCACCATGCCGTACAACCGCCGCAAGGGGATGAAGCCGGCGCTCGACGATGCGGACATCGACGCCATCGTCGCGTTCCTGCGTACGCTGACGGATGCGCCGTTCGAAGCGTCCGCCGCGGCGCGTGGTGCAGGTGTATATTCGGCAACAAAGGAGGGTGCAAGATGAAACGGATATCCATCATCGGCGCGCTGCTGGCGGGCTGTCTCCTGGCGGCGTGCAACCGTGGTACGGACGACGTGGGCCCCGCCCAGCAGGCCGGCAAGGCCATCGACGACGCGGGCGCCCGCGCGCAGGCGAGGGTCGACGAGGCCGGCGCCCGCGTGCAGGAAAAGCTCGATCACGTGAACGACAGGATCGAGCGGATCAACGAGAAGGTCGAGGACAAGGTCCAGGCCCAGGTCCAGAAGGCCGACCAGGCCGTGCGCGAGGCGCGCGACGGCGCGAAGGAAGCGACGGAGCGGGTCGGGCAGAAGGTCGAGGAGGCCGGGGAGAAGATGCAGCAGGCGGCGAAGTGACCTGAACCGTCGTTCCCGCGGAAGCGGGAACCCATACTGAGCAACCGGATTCGGTGCGTCGGAAACACCGCGGTATTCCTGACGCCGGGCTTCGGAGACCCGGCATGGGTCCCCGCTTTCGCGAGGACGACGAGGTTCAAGACGCCATCCGTAATTCCGGCACGTGCCCCGTCACGATCGACAGATCGACGAGCCCCGCGCGCCACGCCTTCTCGATGTCGTGCTCGACCTCGTCCAGCGCCGCCGGAGCGAGGCCGGACACGCCGCACACGCCGTACGCGCGGTTGCGGCCGTGGCCCTTGGCCAGGTACAGCGCCATGTCGACGATGTTGATTGCGCGTTCCCATGACAGCGCCATGCCCGGCACGAGCGGGAACGGCGCGAAGCCGATCGATACGTTGACGGAGAGGCGCGTGCCCTGGTAGTCGATCGTGCGTGCCGGGATGCCGGCCAGCAGGCGGCGCGCCACCTCGTCGAGGCTGTTCCGCGGCACGGCCGGCAGGAAGGCGAGGAATTCCTCGCCGCCCCAGCGCACGATCATGTCGGTCTCGCGCAGGATCTCGCGCAGCGCGTCCGCGATCTCGCGCAGCACGGCGTCGCCGGCGCCGTGGCCGTACGTGTCGTTGATGTGCTTGAAGTGGTCGACGTCGAGCAGGAACATCGCGCTGACCATGTCCTCGCCGCTCGTGCCGCCGTTGTTGCTCACGCTCCGGCGCTCGATGTCCTGGTGCGAGCGCATGAATTCCTGGAAGTGGCGGCGGTTGTACAGCGCCGTCAGCGGGTCGCGCGCGCTCTGCTGCTTGAGTTCATGGTTCTTGACCTCGAGCTGGGCGTTGGCGTGCCGCACCTTGCGGTACAGGATGCCGACGATGACCGACGCGAGCGCGAACACGAGCGCCAGCAGCCACCAGATGCGCTGCTGCAGGCGGCGGTTGTCGATTTCGGTCGACTTGACCTGGTTTTCCTGGCGCAGCATCTCGATCTGGCGCTGGCGCTTGTCGGCCTCGTATTTTTCCTGCAGCTCCATCATCGCCTTCTGGCGGCGCGTCTCGAACAATTCGTTCGACAGCGCGCGCTCGCGGTGATACGCGGCCAGCGCGCCGGGCAGGTCGCCGGCGCGTTCCAGCGCGTCGCCGTATTCGACGAGGACACCCTGCTGGTCGGGCTTGTTGCCGGAGCGCTGGTACCAGTCCATGCCCTGCTCGATGTGCTTCTTGCCCTCGGCCAGGCGGCCCATGCCCAGATAGGCCTGGCCCACGTTGACGCGGGCCGTGGCGGCGAGGGCGTCGTCGTGCAGCTTCTGCGCCTGTTCCAGCGCCTGCTGCGCGTACGCGAGCGCGCGGCGCCAGTCCTGCTGCTTCAGGTACGAGTCGGCCAGGTTGACGAGCGTGTTGGCGATCATCGCGTCGGCGCCGATGCGGCGTTCCAGCGCGAGCGCCGACAGCAGGGCCTTCGTGCCCCGCTCCATGTCGCCGCTGTTGGCGGCAAGGATGTATTCCGTCGTCTTGAAGATCGCCAGGCGGCCCGGCGAATCGATCGCCTCCGCCAGCTGTTCCGCTTCGCCGATCGACTCGAACCCCTTGTCGAATTCGCGCATCTGGTTGTACAGGTAGGCCAGCGACTTGAGCGCGACGGCGATCTGCAGCTTGTTGCCGCTCTGGCGCGCAAGCGTCACGGCGCCCTGCATCTTGGTCAGCGCGACGGGGAAGTTGCCTTCCTCGGCGAACGATTCCCCCGACGAGATCAGCACGAGGATGCGCAGGTCGACGTCGGGGCTGTGGGCGGCGAGGCGTTCGGCTTCCCACACCAGCTGGTGCGACTGGCTCATTTCGTTCAGGCCGAACAGGGCATAGGCCTTGGAGAGCAGGGCGCGCGCAACGAGGCTGTCGTCGTGCGCCTGGCGGCCCAGTTGCAGCGCCTGTTCGCACAGCTGGACGGCTTCCACGTGCTTGCCGAGGCGGTGGCTCAGGTCGCAGGACAGCGTGAGCAGGCGGGCGTGTTCGGCGGGCGTGCGGCGCGCCTGGGCGGCGAGGCCGGCCAGCAGCGGCACCGCGTGCTGGGGCGTGACGCGGATGATTTCCCCGAGTTCGGCAAAGCGCGCACGCACGGGTTCTTCCGGCATAGCGGCCGCCGGCGTGCTTCCGGAAACGAGCAATAGCAGGGCCAGCAGCGCACGGCTGCGTCGGTGCTGCGCTGCACGAGATAGACCTGCCAATATGCCTCCCGAGGAAGTGTGGTCCCTTAATTTAGGACATCTGCATATACAATTATAGGCTCTTGCAATTGAGAAATATCAATTAATGGAACGATTATGCGGAAAAGACACAGGTTTCGTATTCAAGAAGCCGCGCCGTCACAAAAATAGTGTTTAACTAACAAAGTTTCTGCAACGGCAACGATATCAAGGAGGTAAACAACGCGGTCAAACGCTCAGTTGTTGCAGCAAATACAGCCGCTGGTACAGGCCGCCTTCGATGCGCATCAGGTCGTCGTGGCTGCCCGATTCGCTGATGCGGCCGTGGTTCAGCACGACGATGCGGTCGGCGTCGCGGATCGTCGACAGCCGGTGCGCGATGGCGATGATCGTGACCTGGCCGCGCAGCTCGTCCAGTGCCTGCTGCACGATCTGCTCCGTCTGGCTGTCGATGCGCGACGTGGCTTCGTCCAGCAGCAGGATGCGCGGCCGGTCGGCGAGGGCGCGCGCGATCGCGATCAGCTGCTTCTGGCCGGACGACAGGCGCGAGCCGCCTTCGCCCAGCGGCGTGTCGTAGCCCTGTTCCAGCCGCGCGATGAACTCGTGCGCATGCGCGGCGCGCGCGGCCGCCTCGATGGCCGCCTGTGACAGGCCGCGGCCCATGTCGATGTTCTCGCGTGCCGACGCCGCCAGCAGGAACGGATCCTGCGGCACGAGGCCGACCTCCGCGCGGAAACGCTCGTTGCCGATCGTCGCCAGTGGCTCGCCGAACAGGGTGATGGTGCCTTGCTCGACATTGTAATAACGCAGCAGCAGCGACAGCAGTGTCGACTTGCCGCTGCCCGTGTGCCCGACGATGCCGAAGAACGCACCCTGCGGGATGTCCAATGACAGGTCGTGCAGAACGGTCTGGCCCGCCACGTAGCCGAACGAGAGGTCGCGCACGCGCACGGCGGGGACGTCGGCCGCGACGGGCTTGCGTGCGGACACGAC
>NZ_JBKYMO010000441.1:0-4594 GCF_047302915.1 Massilia sp. CT11-108
CCCGGTTGTTTCTTCGTCTGGGGGGCTGGTTTTTGTTTATACGCCACCGGCCCGGGGGGCAAACTTTGCGGTGGGCCGCCCGCCCGCGCCGAAAACGCCGGAAGTGGCGCCGATCTTCGAGACCCCGGGCGTGCTCACGCCGCGGGGTAAAGTCGTGTTCGAGCCATCCGTGCAGTATGGCTATTCGTCCAGCAACCGCGTCGCCCTCGTCGGCTACACGGTGATCCCGGCCCTGCTGATCGGCCTGCTGGACGTGCGCGAAGTGAAACGCAATACGACGACGGGCACCGCCACGTTCCGCTACGGCTTCGACAACCGCCTGGAATTCGAAGCGAAGATCCCGTACGTCTACCGCAGCGATTCGACCGTCAGCCGCGAGCTGTTCACGGGCACCGCCGCCGAGCGCGCGTTCGAGACGAGCGGCAAGGGCATCGGCGACATCGAGCTGGGCTGGCGCTACCAGCTGAACGACGGCGGCGTCGACACCCCGTACTACATCGCCGGCCTGCGCTTCAAGTCGCGCACGGGCCGCGATCCGTTCGAGGTCGTGACGGATTGCCAGACCCGCTGCGTGGGCCAGAACGTCACCGGGACGGGCCTGCCGCTCGACCTGCCGACCGGCTCCGGCTTCTATTCGGTGCAGCCAAGCGTGACGTGGCTGCTGCCGTCCGATCCGGCCATCTTCTTCGGCGGCTTCAGCTACACGAAGAACTTCAAGCGCGGCAACGTCTACCGCACCGTGCTGAACGGCGGCAAGGAACTGCTGGGCACGGTGGAACCGGGCGACGTGTTCGGGTTCAACTTCGGCATGGGTCTCGCGCTGAACGAGCGGGCGTCGTTCAGCATCGGCTACGACCACAACTCCGTGGGCCGCATGCACCAGAACGGCGTGGTCATCCCGGGTTCCGTGCGCGTGCAGCTCGGTACGCTGCTGCTCGGCTACTCGTACCGCCTGAAGAACAACCGCACCTTGAGCGTATCGGTGGGCGCGGGCCTCACGCGCGATACGCCGGACGTCACGCTGATGGTCAGGATGCCCTTCACGTTTTGAGGATCCCCTTTGGCCGCAAGGCGCGGCCCAACAAGAAGGGCTGCGCTTGCGGCCCTTTTTTTCAGACGTAATAGACGAGTGCCGCGAGGCCCACGATCAGCGCGACCTTCGTCGCTTTATAGGCCGTCTTGTTCCAGGCCTTGTAGCGGCGGCGGTACTGGCCCATCACGTACGAAACGCGGAACAGCTTGCTGACGAGGCCCGTCTGGTCGCCGCTCTCGTTGGGCGAGGCGGCCGCCGTCATCATCGTGCGGCCCAGCCAGCGGTTCACGGCCTGCATCCAGCGGAACCGCATTGGACGCTCGACGTCGCAGAACAGGATCAGGCGGTCGCTGTCGCTGGCGTTCTCGGCCCAGTGAATGAAGGTTTCGTCGAAGATGACGCCCTGGCCGTCGCGCCAGCTGTAGCGCTGGCCGTCGACTTCGATGAAGCAGCGGTCGTCGTTCGGCGTGGCCAGGCCCAGGTGGTAGCGCATCGAGCCCGCGAACGGGTCGCGGTGCGGGTTCAGCTTCGCGCCCGGCGGCAGCTCGGCGAACATCGCGGCCTTCACGGACGGGATGCCCTGCAGCAGCGCGTACGTCTGCGGGCACAGGCGCTCGGCCGACGGGTGGCTCGCGTCGTACCACTTCAGGTAGAAGCGCTTCCAGCCCGTCTTGAAGAAGGAATTGAAACCGGCATCGTTGTTCTCCTCGGACGCCTTGATCTTCTTCATCTCGATGAGGCGCAGGCCTTCCTCGCGGATCGTCGGCCAGTTCTCCTGCAGCACGGACAATTCGGGGAATTCACGGACCGGGATGTACGGCGTGCTGGGCACCTTCGAGAACAGGTGCATGAAGATATTGATCGGCGCCATGAACGACGAATGGTCGAACAGCTGTCGGCCGAACGGCAGGCGGACCTTGCCACGGAAATGGATGTGCAGGACCGACAGCACGAGAAAACCGACTACGAACCACTTCATGACGCCTCCGACTGAACGAGGCGCAAGGATACCATATGCGATACGCGGCCGTACGCGCTCCGCCCCGGCTGGTCCGGACGGACGGCGTACGGCCGCGAATGTGGTGCTACCGCGACAGCGTCAATGCGCGCCAGTGCATCGTCAATGCATCGTCGACGACGTGACGGCGTAGCCTTTTTCCGCCAGTTGGGCGTTCAGGTTCTGGATATCGTAATCGGGCAGGTCTCCGGCATCGTCGTCGACTTCGAAGGCCCGCGCTTCGACCTCCCAGTCGGTATTCGTGGCTTCCTCGGGGATATTGCGGGTCTCGGGGACGGCCAGGTAAGAAAACTTGCCGTCGTGTTCGGCTCTGCGGTAGATGTCCAGGCGCATAGTCACTCCTTTAAAAGCATGGCCGTCGAATGAAAGCCATCAGTATGGGCACGATAGGCGAACGGTTCGTGTCCGTCTGTTAATCCGCGCACACTGGCTGGACGACAAGTTTCAGCGTCCCACGCCCCCGCCCAGCACGCGCGCCGGCAGCATGACGATCGCCCGCAGCAACTCGAAGACGGCCTCGACGCCGATCCCGAGCAGCCGGAACGGCAGCAGCACGAGCCAGACGAGCGGATACATCACGAGCGCCAGCAGCGCGATCGGCCAGCAGAGGAACAATAACACCAACCACACGAGGAAACCCAGCATCGTCAGCTCCATCTTTCAGGGCAAGGGCCGGTGCGGCCCGACGATGTGACTGTAGTTGTATGGACGCCAATCCGCAATGTTTCTGCGACGGACGGTCAGCGGGGGGAGACAAACGGGGCAAAAGCGGGGACGAGCGGACGTCGTCCCCGGCAGGGCAAACGATCAGGCCAGGACGGTGTCGCGGACCTGCACCGGCACGCCCGCCCGTTCGACGACCTCGGCGCGCATCGACGCTTCCAGCGACGGAATCGAGCCGCCCGCGCGGTAGGCAAAGCTCACCTGCACGACGTCGCCTGCCTGCACGTCCAGCGGCGTGGCCAGCGGCAGCATCATGTAGTGGTTCAGCCAGTCGATCGTCGTGCCGCGTTCCTCGACGATGGACAGCACGTTCTTGGTGATGAAGCGCAGCGCGTTCAGGCGGCCGCCCTGCTCCATGCGGAACTGGCCTTCCCACGCGATCGCGTCGCCGACGGGCTGGCTGAAGTCCATGATCGCATACACGCACGGCTGCGCCAGGTCGATGGTGCCCGGGTAAATCACGTTGGTCGGCTGGAATTGCACGATCGGTGCATAGAAACCCTCGAAATCGTATTCGAGCTGCAGCGGCTGCGCGGCCATGATGACGGCTTCCGGCATGAAGATCGGCAGCGGACCGCCGAAGCGCGCCAGGTAGCGCCGCTTGAACGACTCGATGACCTCGACCTGCTTTTCGCGCAGCATGCCGACGTGGATCATTTCGCAGATGACGAGATCGACGGGTTCCGGCGGCAGGTATTCGAACGCGTCCGCATGGATGACCTCGACCTTGTGGCCGTTCGGGTTCATGGCGAGGAAGCGGCGCGCCTCGCGCACCATGTCCGGGTTGAACTCGACGCAATAGACCTGCGACGCGTTCTGGGCCGCGAAGTACGAAAGCACGCCCGTGCCTCCGCCCAGCTCCAGCACCTTCATGCCCGGCTTCACGGCGTGGTAGATCGCGGACTTGAAGCTGTGCATGCGGTTATGGTCCATCAGCATGTTGTGATGGTAGTGGACCGGAATAAACTGCCCCAGGTAGCAGCTTTCGATTTCGCGTTCGTTGAGCATGGGTTCCTCTATGTCGGAGTGTGCCTGCATTATCTCCATGCTTTTATGCAACTGATGCGCCGAGCTGACGGGGATTTGCCGGCCAGTTTGTCGGATCGATGGGACAGCCGGTCGGCGATGCTTAAATACCTTGACCTTTTTCCATGTGGGAATGTTAGTATTTTCCCACCGCTGTTTCCGTTAGCAGGCCGCCATGGTCCATTCGATCCGTTCCCTGTCGGCGAATATCGCCGATTTGTTGCTGGACGTAGTTTTCCTGGTGGACCGGCGCGGCATCATCGTGGACGTCAGCGCCGGGTGCGAACGCATGCTCGGCTACCGTCCCACCGAGTTGATCGGTCAATACATGCTCGATTTCGTCGTCCCCGAGGACCGCGCCATCACGTGCATGGAAAGCGCGCGCGTGCAGGCGGGACAGGAACGCGTCGGCTTCGAGAACCGCTACCTGCACAAGGATGGACGCCGCGTCGACGTGATGTGGTCGGCGCGCTTCATCGCGGACCATGGCCTGCGCCTGGGCGTCGGGCGCGACATCAGCGCCCGCAAGCGCGCCGAGCGGCGCCAGGCGGCGACGTACGCGATTTCCGAAGCGGCCTACCACGCCGGCGACCTGGCCGGACTCTGCGGCGAGATCCACGCCATCCTCGACCACCTGGTGGGTGCGCCCGGGATGGTGGTCGTCAGCGACCCGACCCCGCAGCATGGTTTCAAGGTCGTCTACCAGTGCGACCACGATCCGAAGATGCGCCTGCCGTCGCGCGCGTGCCTGGCGCGCTGGCGCGCGGCCGCGACGACGCCGGACAGTATCGCGC
>NZ_JBKYMO010000442.1:0-4593 GCF_047302915.1 Massilia sp. CT11-108
CGAGCTGACGCGCACGCTGCACCCGTGGCCCGTGCCGGACAAGGTGTTCGTGCCCGAGGCTTACGGACTGCGGCCCGGAGAACCCGCGACGGCGGGCAGCAGCCACGGCGCCAGCAGCGCCGCCTGCAGCAGGGTACGTCGTTCCATCATCGTGCGGGCCTCCTTCACAGCTTCACGTTCAGGGTCACGAACAGCTGGCGTCCGAGCGTGTCGTACGTGGCCGGGATCGTGTTATTCGCCGGCAGCTGCGCGGAACCGAGGATCGGCGGATCCTTGTCCAGCACATTGCGCACGCCGCCGGTCAGGTTGACCATGCGGCTGAATTCCCAGCCGGCGGTCAAATCCAGCCAAGTATAGGACTTGATCTTCGGATTCGTCAGCGATTCCAGCGCGGGCGGGTTCGCGGCCAGCGCGTACGAGTCCACCGTCACCGGGCCGGTATAGCGTGCGCGGGCCGAGAGCAGCAGCGGTCCCCGCTTCATGCTGACGCGCGTCGTACCCTTCCAGCGCGGCACCGGCTGGCCGCACGTGGCGCCCCACGTGCCCACGCAGCGGTTCTTCAGCTCGGGCAGGTCCTGGATCGGCGTGAACGTCAGCTCGTTCACGTACGTCCAGTTGGAATCGAGCGTCCACTGGATGCCGTCCCTCGTAAAATTGTAGTGGCCGGCGAGGTCCACGCCGCGCGTCGCGATGCCGCCGATGTTGGCGTTCGTCGTCATCACATAGGTCGGCGCCGCGATCTGGCCCGTGATCGGGTCCCGGTTGATCGCGCGGCAGTACACACTGGCCGCGTTGCGGATCGTGTTGTAGCACAGGTCCAGCACGGACTGGATGCCGCCGCCGCCCAGCGTCGAGATGGCGTCGTCGACGGTGATGCGGTACCAGTCCACGCTCAGCTGCAGGCCTTTCACCGATGGCGGCATGAACACGGCGCCGACGGTGACGGTGTGCGACTTCTCGGCCGACAGGTCCGGGTTGCCGCCGACGACCTGCGTGATGAACGGCGACGGTTGCACGGCCGGGTCGAACACGAGGTTGGCGGGCACGCCCGTCGCTTCGCACAGCACGCGCACGGCCTGGGTCTGCTGCGCCAGCGGGGCGCGGCTCGAGCACGGGTCCGTGGCCATCGGGCCGTTCGTGCCCTGCCCGCCGAACAATTCGCCCACGTTCGGCGCGCGGATCGATTTCTGCTTCTGCGCGCGGAACGTCAGTGCGCGCGTGGGCGCCCATTCCGAGCCGATGGAACTGGTCCAGACCTTGCCGACCGACGCGACGTCGTAATCGGACCGGCGGAACGCGCCCGATACCGACAGGCTTTTCGCGAACGGCTTGTCCGCCAGCAGCGGCACGCGCACCTCGCCGTACAGCTCCTTCACCGTGGTCGAACCCTTCGTCGCACGGGCCGCGTTCCAGCCGGAGACGTCGCCCGACGACAGGAACACGTCCGGGCTGTAGGCGCTGTACGCGTAGCGGCGCTCGAAGCCGGTCGAGAAGTCGATGGCGCCGGCCGGCACGTCCATCAGCGAGCCCGCCACGTTACCGGCGAGGACGTTCTGCTCCGCCGTGATCTTCGATTTCGACGCCACCGAGATCGCATTGGCCGACGCTTCCGTCAGGTTCTGGCCGAACGGGTTCAGCACGGGCGCCGCGCCGTTCTGCGCCAGGATCGCGTTCTGGAAGCGGCTCAGCGAGATGGAGCCCGCCTGGTCCTGCGTCTCCGTCGTGCGCGCCTTCGTGTAGTACACGTCGTACTTCAGGTCGCGCAGCCAGCGGTCCGACACGTCCGGCAGGCTGCCGCGCAGGCCCAGCGCGATGCGGTAGACCTGGTGGTCCGTGTCCGCCACGCGTCCGCCCAGGTCGGAGAAGCGGCGGTTGTAGTTCAACACGGCGAGGCCGTCGCCCGGCGTCGTGGTCAGGCTCGACGTGCCGTTCGTGACGCGCGTCGTGCCCGTCTCGCGCAGGTCGAGCTGGCGCAGCACCTCCTGCATCTGCGGACTCAGATACGGGTTGTTGGTATTGAAGAGGAAGTTGCCGCTGGCGCTCGTCGGGCCGATCTGCACGCTCGCGGAATTACTGCTGAAGTGCGCCTCCATGTAGCCCGTGGCGCGCTCGCTGAAATCGTAGTGGGCGAACGCATTGCTCATCCAGCGCTTCTGCGGCGTGACCATGTACGACAGCGGGCCGAGGTCGTACGCGTCGCCCGGCGCCGCGTATGGCCGGACACTCCTGCCGGCCGGGTCGAAGATGGCGCCGAGGGTCGACATGTTCTGCAGCCCGGCCCCGATGAGCGCCGCGTTCAGGGCCGGATTCGACGCGGCGGAACCGACGACGGGCAGGTTGCCGATGCGTCCCGTCGGCACGTTCGACGAGCCGCTGAAGATCAGGCCCGGACGCCCGCCCGCCGACACACAGGTCTGCCCCGCCGGCACCGCGAGCGGCGTGCCGGGACGCGTGGACGACCAGGACGCCGCCGTCACGCAGCCATCGCCCAGCGACGGCAGCGCCCAGCCGCCACGCTCGCCGCGGGTAAAACCGTCGCGGTCCATGTAGTTGACGGAGACGACGACATTGCCCTTGCCGCCGCCGAAATTGCCGCCCACGGTCAGGTCGAGCGAATCGTTCGGCGTGCGCGTGAGCTGGTCGATACTCCGCTGCGCGTTGATCTCCACGCCTTCGAAGTTATCGCGCAGGATGAAGTTGACGACGCCGGAGATGGCGTCCGAGCCGTACACGGCGGACGAACCGCCCGTCACCGTCTCCACGCGTTTCACGAGCGCCGCGGGGATCGTGTTGACGTCGGTGGTGAAGTCCGGACCCGTGATGGCGAAGCGGCGGCCGTTCACGAGCACCAGGTTGCGGGTCGGTCCCAGGTTGCGCAGGTTCAGCGTGGACGTGCCGGACGGCTGGCCCGGCTGCACCGTGTTCGCCGTCGGGCTGCTGAGCTGGTTCGCGGTGAACTGCGGCGTATCCGACAGCATCACCTCGAGGTTCTGCGTGCCGGTCAATTTCAGTTCCTGCGCGTCGACCGTCGTCACGGGCGTCGGGGCGAGGAAGCCGCGGCTGACCAGGCGGGAGCCGGTCACGACGACTTTGTTCTCCTCGGGTTTCGATACGTCGGCTTCCTGCGCGTTCGCGTGGCAACCGAGATTTGCCGCGATCAGTAACGCGGACATCGTTGTGGTGTGGTGGGCGCGGGCCCGCTTGTGCTTGCGTCTCGTCTTCATGCCGTTTTTCCTTATGGATTATCGATGGGCGTAAAGATGGTAGACAGCCGCCGCGAACAGGGTCAATCGGCGACCGCTCAGTGGACTGACCGAAAGGAAATCTGGTCAAAAACGTGATCGCAATTGCGAAAACCGGCGGTTATCATCGGCTGTCGCATCCCTGGAGACGCCATGCCCGCCTTTGCCTTCGCCGCCCTGCTCCTGCTCGTGACGGTCCTGCCCGCGCACGCGGCCGACCGCATCGACCGCCAGGCCCTCGTCACGCGTCATTCACCGCACCTGGCGGCGCCCGACCCGTGGGCGCCGCTCAGCGTCGGCAATGGCCGCTTCTGTTTCACCGCCGACGTGACGGGCCTGCAGACCTTCGCCGACCATTACCGCGCCAATGGCATCGGCCTCGAAACGCAGGCACGGTGGGCGTGGCACGAAGATCCGAATCCGCACGGGTACCAGCTCGCCGATGCGAACAAGGCTTACACGGCGCACGGCAAGACCGTGGACTATCCGACGCGGATGGACGTGCCGGCCGCCGCCTGGCTTCGCGAGAATCCGCACCCGCAGCCGCTCGCACAACTCGCCATCGCCTACACGCACCGCGACGGCAAACCGCTCGCGCTGGCGGACGTGGGCGCGATCGACCAGCGCCTCGACCTGTGGCGCGGCGTGCTCACGAGCGCGTACACCATCGACGGCGAACGGGTCGTCGTGACGACGGCCGTCGACCCGGACCGCGACACGCTCGCCGTGCGCATCGAATCGACGCTGCTCGCGCGCGGCCTGGCCGTACGGCTCGCGCTCCCGCGCGGCTACGTCGGCGGCATCAAGCAGAATCCGCCGCTGGACTGGTCGCAGCCGGCGTCGCACACGACGACGATCGTGACGCGCACGGCCGACACCCTCGTGCTCGCGCATGCGCGCGACGGCTATCGCTACGGCGCGGCGCTGCGCGCCTCAACGCCCTTGACCATCGCGACACCGGCGCCGCACACGTTCGAGCTGCGGCCGAAGTCCGGGCGGGTGCTCGCCTTCACGCTCGCGTATGCGCCGGATAAGCCGGCGCCGGATACCGGTGACGTCTTCGCGCGCAGCGCCGCGCACTGGCCGGCGTTCTGGCGCAGCGGCGGCGCCGTCGATTTCAGCGGCAGCACGGACCCGCGCGCGGCCGAGCTGGAACGGCGCGTCGTGCTGTCGCAATACCTGACGGCGATCCAGGCGGGCGGCGATGTTCCGCCGCAGGAAAGCGGGCTGACGACGTCCACCTGGTACGGCAAGCACCACACGGAGATGATCTGGTGGCACACGGCGCACTTCGCGCTGTGGGGCCGTCCGGCGTACCTGCAGCGGGCGCTGGACTGGTTCCGCGCCACGC
>NZ_JBKYMO010000443.1:0-4589 GCF_047302915.1 Massilia sp. CT11-108
GGGCATGACGGCGGCCTGCGTGTCCGCGCTGTGGTGCGGCATGGGCGCGGTTTGGAACAGCCTGCTGGCCGCGCTGGCGCCGGACGCTTACGAGCCCGTCGCGAGCGGCCCCGTGCTGGCCTCGATGTTCGGCCTCGGCCTGATCCTGTACGGCCTGGCGGCCGCCGTGAATTACCTGCTGATCGAGACCGAACGCGTGCGCCAGCTCGAGACGCAGCGCCTGGAGATGAAGCTGATGGCCCAGGATGCGGAGCTGCGCATGCTGCGCGCCCAGGTCGATCCACACTTCCTGTTCAACAGCCTGAATTCGATCAGCGCGCTGACGTCGCTCGACCCGGCGGCCGCACGTGCCATGACCGTGCAGCTGGCCGAGTTCTTCCGGCACACGCTGGGCCTGCGCGCCGACCGCAAGGTGACGCTCGACCAGGAACTGCAGCTCGTGCGGCATTTCGTCGGCATCGAGCAGGTGCGCTACGGCGACCGGCTGCGCTTCGATGCCGCCATCGATCCCGCCGCCGGCCAGTGCCTGCTGGCGCCGATGCTGCTGCAACCGCTCGTGGAGAACGCGATCAAGCACGGCATCGGCCAGATGATCGAGCCCGGCCTCGTGCGCATCGAAGCGACGCGCGCCGGATCGATCCTGCGCATCCGCGTGGAGAACGACGTCGACCCCGACAGCGTCGACGGTGCCGCTTCGGCACGCGGCACGGGCCTGGGCCTCGTCAACGTGCGCCAGCGCCTCGCGGCGGACCATGGGCATGAGGCGAGCGCGCACTGGATGCGGCGCGACGGCCGCTTCATCGTGGAGCTCGCACTGCCGGCGGCGACGGCCGACGAACCCCAACCCGAACTCGAAAGGACCTGACGCATGCGCGTGATCATCGTGGACGACGAACCCCTGGCGCGCGCCGTGCTGCGCGAGCATCTCGGGCTACACCCCGACGTGGAGATCGTCGGCGAATGCGCCAACGGCTTCGAGGCCGTGAAGGCCATCGCGGAGCTGGCGCCCGATCTCGTGTTCCTCGACATCCAGATGCCCAAGCTGGACGGCTTCGAAGTCGTCGAGCTGGCCGGCGCGAAGACGCACTACGTGTTCGTCACCGCGTACGACCAGTTCGCGTTGCGGGCCTTCGACGTCCACGCGCTCGACTACCTGCTGAAACCGTTCACGCGCGAACGCCTCGCGCAGGCGCTGGCGCATGCGCGCGAACGCGTCGCCGCGCCCGCGACCGAGGGGGAGGCGGCGATGCGCGCGCTCGTGAGCGATGCGCGGGCGCGCCACCAGCCGATCGAGCGCGTGCTGATCCGCGACGGCGCGCGCGTGCAGGTCATCCCCGTCGCGCGCATCGACTACATCGAGGCCCAGGACGATTACGTGGCCATCTGCTCGGAGGGCCGCCAGTGGCTGAAGAACCAGCGCATGGCCGAACTGGAAAGCCAGCTCGATCCGCAGGCCTTCCTGCGCGTGCACCGGTCGTACATCGTCAACCTGGGCACCATCGCGCGCATCGAGCCGACCGGGAAGGACGGTCACTGCGCGGTGCTGAAGTCCGGGGCGCGCATTCCGATCAGCCGCAGCGGTTATCAAAAGGTCCGCGACCTGATGCGCTAGCGGCTGATTCAGGGCGGCCATGGCGTCGTTGCAGCTCCTCGCCGTGCAACCGCACTGTCGTCGTCGCCGCGCCTGGTCCTGTCCACCCTGAATGCGCCGCTAGAAGGCGGCCTTGTCGACGTGCCACCAGGCGGGCAGCAGCGCCCGCACGTCGGGCCGCGCGAAGCGGTCGTCGATCAGCCATACGACGCCGCGGTCCTGCTCCGTACGGATCACGCGGCCCGCCGCCTGCACGACCTTCTGCATGCCGGGATAGAGATAGGCGTAGTCGTAGCCTGCGCCGAACATGGCTTGCATGCGCTGGCGCAGCTGCTCGTTGACGGGGTTTACCTGTGGCAGGCCAAGGGTCGCGACGAAGGCGCCGATGAGCCGCTCGCCGGGCAGGTCGATGCCTTCGCCGAACGAGCCGCCCAGCACCGCGAAGCCGATCCCGCGGCCGCCCGCGACGAAGCGCGCGAGGAAGTCCGCACGTTCCGGTTCGCTCATGCGGCGCGCCTGTCTCCATGCGGGGATGTCGGGATGGTCGCGCTCGAAGCGGTCCGCCACCTGCTGCAGATAGTCGAAGCTGGAAAAGAACGCGAGGTAGTTGCCGGGTTGTTCGCGGTACTGGTCCGCCATCAGGGTCGCGATCGGCGCGAGCGAACTGGCCCGGGCCTGGTAGCGCGTCGAGATGCCGTGCGCGACGTGCACGTCCAGCTGGCTCGCGGTGAACGGGGAGTCGACGTCGATCCACGCGGTGTCTGCCGGCATGCCGAGCAGGTCGGCGAAATAATGCCAGGGGCTCAGGGTCGCGGAGAACAGCGTCGTCGAATGGGCGTACGCGAAGCGCGGACCAAGGAAAGATGCGGGGACGACGTTGCGGATGCAGAGGGTCGTGTTGCGCTCGTCCTCGCGCGTGACGTCGAACAGCGAATGCGCGCCGAACGATTCCGCGAGCCGGCCGAACTGCAGCGCGCCGAAATAAAAATCCTGCAGTTCCGGTTCGAGCGGTACGGGGAAGGCCGCCATGTGCTCCGTGATGGCGCTGGCCGCGCCCTGCAGCGCGTTCAGGAATTTGTCGGGCAGGCCGTCCAGCACCTGGTAGGGCAGGGGCGCGGACTTGCTCGCGTCCGTCCACGCGCGCTTGACCTTGTCGAGCGGCTTGTGCAGCGCCGGCGGTGCGACGGCCCGTGCCGCGCGCAGGTCCGCGCGTTGCAACGTCGCCGTGTACATCGAACGTGCGCGGGATACGAGGTTGTGCGCCTCGTCCGCGAGCACGCTGACCTTCCAGCCGCGTTCCAGCGCCAGCGCGTACAGCATCGCGCCGCCGTCGAACCAGTAGTTGTAGTCGCCCACGACGACGTCGCTCCAGCGCACCATCTCGCTGCCCAGGTAGTACGGGCAGACGTCATGCGCGAGACCGATTTCGCGCAGCGCGGCGCGGTCGAGCATGTCCGCGTTCGCCGCCGCGTCGCGCGCGGCGGGCAGGCGGTCGTAGAAGCCCTGGGCAAGCGGGCACGAATCGCCATGGCAGGCTTTGTCCGGGTGCTCGCAGGCCTTGTCGCGCGCGCTCAGTTCGAGCACGCGCAATGGCAGCGTGCCACCGGATTTGAGTGTCGCTGCGGCGTCCAGCGCGAGCTGGCGTCCCGGCGTCTTCGCGGCCAGGAAGAACACCTTGTCGAGCCCCTGGCCGGGCGCCGCTTTCAGCACCGGGAACAGGGTGCCGACGGTCTTGCCGATGCCGGTCGGGGCCTGCGCGAGCAGGCTGCGCTTGCCGGCATTGGCGCGGAAGATGGCTTCCGCGAGCTGGCGCTGGCCGGGACGGAAGTCAGCGTGCGGAAAACGCAGCGCCGTCAACGCGGCGTCGCGCGCGCCGCGGTGCGCGAGTTCCTGTTCGGCCCAGGCGACGAAGCGGCGGCACTGGTCTTCGAACAGCGCGGCGAGGTCGGCGCGGGTGCGGGTCTCGCGCAGCACGGTTTCCTGCTGGGTGCCGATGTCGAAGTAGACGAGCGCCAGGTTGACGTCGTCCATTCCGAGCTCCTCGCACATCAGGTGTCCATAGACGCGCAGCTGGGCCCAGGCCAGGCGCAGATGGTTGTCGGGGATGCGCGCGAACTGGCCGCGGTACGTCTTGACCTCTTCGATCAGGTTGCGGTCGGGGTCGTAGCCGTCGGCCCGCCCGCGCACGTGCAGCGGGCCCCAGTCGCCTGCCAGCGTCACTTCGCTGCGGTAGTTGTCGTCGCGGCGGGATGCCACGACGGCATGGCCCGCGATGCCTTCCTGCGCCGTGGGCGACGGCGTGAAGCGCAGGTCGAGGTCGCCCTGCTTGGCCGTGAATTCGCACAGGGCACGCACGGACACGACGTAGCGTGCGTCGTTCATGCGGCGGCCTGCTCCCATTGCAGGTAGCACACCGTGATCGGCATGCCGTGCTCGGCGCAGTAATCGATCCAGCGCAGCTGGTTGTCCTGCAGGCGGTCGCCCGGGCCCTTCACCTCGATCATGTTGTAGCGCTTTTCTTCAGGCCAGAACTGGACCAGGTCGGGGAAGCCCGTGCGGTTTTCCTTCACGTCCTGCAGGATGCGGCGGAACCACAGTGTCAGGTGCGCCGCCGGGATGCAGTCCAGCGCCAGTTCGATGATGCCGCGATCGAGCCAGTCCCACGCGACGAACGGCGATTGCAGGCCTGCCTTCTCGTCGTACGTCGCGAGGATGGCGGCGCGGTGGCGGCCGTCGTCCAGCAGGGCGAGGCAGGCCTCGAAGTCGTCCTTGCGGCGCTGGTAGAAGTCGGCCGCGAACAGGTCGGCCGGACCGCGGTGGAACGGGTGGAAGAACGCGCCCGGGATGGCCGCGAAGATCGCGCGCCAGCACAACAGGCCGAACAGTGTGTTGGCCAGCGTGTTCTCGACGTAGAAGACGGGCGCGTCGGCGCGCGCCAGATGCGCCAGCACCACGCCTTCGACGCGCCATTCGCCGCCCGGCAGCGGCAGGCTCAGGT